>JAOZKZ010000085.1 GCA_029935075.1 Campylobacterales bacterium | reverse complement strand
CTTTAATTAATGAAATATATAAATTAGGTTTAAGATCAAATAAATCAATTATTTCACTCATTGAAGATAATCATACATTAATCTTGGAAATTATAGAAAAAATTATAGAAAAAAAGAAGTATATTACAGAAGAAAAAAAGAAAAAAGTAGCTGGAGAAATAATTTTTAATGCAGCATTATCCTATTCTATAGGCACTTTGAAAAAAATTTCTAAAGCTATCGCTTCAGAAGAATTAACTATAGTCAATAATGAAATTTTTAAAAATAAAAATAATATGGCATTAGAACTTATAAGACAAGCAATTGAATTAGACTTTAACAATGGGTTAGATATTAAAGAAGTTAAATTAATTCATCAAAAATTAGAAAAAGAACATAATACACTGTCTGATTTCGTATTAAAAAGATTAGTCTTAGAACACCTTTATATGTTTGATAAAAAAATTGCTATTAAACAAAGTGCTTGTAGTGCAGTAGGGATTGAAAGTGATAATGCGAAGAAACAATTAATTACAGCTAAAAAAAGATAATGCTGAAAGTAGAGGCAGATAATGACAACCGAAGAACTACACGAAAACATAAATCTTGGTAATGATGTTGATACAGAGTTCAAAAGTTCCCAAGGTGTCTACTCAAATCACTTTGGGAAAGTCTCTCTGGCTTTGCCAACATATCTGGTGAATACATCATCCTTGGTGTAGATGAAGTTGGTAATATATAATTTTACTTAAAAAAATAGTATTAATGCTTTATTTAATAAATAATATTGTATTATTATACATAGATAATAGAAGTATTTTCTATTATCTATGTATAAAGGATATGTTTTGGATGAACTTATAGAAAACTCTTTACAAAAGATGCCACTCGTGGACTATGCAACACTAAAAAGTTTACTTACTGAAAATGGCTACAGATATATCAATGACAAGATAAAGTATATGAAACAAAAAGGATTACTAACATCTCTTAAAAAAGGACTTTATCTTTATAACTCCCCTTATTTTAAAAAAGTAGCTTCAAAAGAGATCATTGCAAATAATCTACTAGGTCCTTCATATATCTCTTTTGAGTATGCACTATATTTTCACGGGCTTACTCCTGAAAAAGTTGTAGAAGTTACGTCAGTAACTACCAAAAGATCCAAAACTTTCAGCACTCCTTTGGGTGTTTTTTCTTATAGACACATGGATAAAGAGCTTTATGCTTTGGGTATAGAGATAGCAACAACAGGTAGTGGAAACTTTATGATAGCCTCACCTTTAAAAGCATTATGCGATAAAGTCTTTGCCACAAAAGGTTTTAAAATCACTTCAAAAAAAGCAATGATGACTTTTTTACGAGATGATTTGAGGATAGATATAGATGAGTTGATAGGAGTTGATTTAGAGTTAGTAAAACAGTATGCAAAGATATCAAATTCTAAAAGAGTAGAGTTTTTATATAAAGTATTAGAGGATATAAATAGATGAATATCATAGAACAGATGCTATCAAAGTATGAGATACAAAGCGAAGATGATGCTCTAAATGCACTTAAAGAGGTTTATCAAGAGATCGCACTTTTGAGTCTTTATCGTGGTGGTTTTTTCCAGAGGGCTTGTTTTTATGGAGGGACAGCACTTAGAATCATACATGGGCTTGATAGATTTTCTGAGGATTTAGACTTCTCTTTACTACAAAAAGATAAAAACTTTGAGATAGAGGAGTATTTTCCTTTTGTCGTTGAAGAGTTTGAATCGCTTGGTATAAAGATCTCACTTACTAAAAAAATAAAAGTAAATAGTACAAATATAGAATCAGCTTTTTTAAAAAATGACACTTCCATACATACGCTTGATATCCAGATAGCAGACTTATCAAATCTTTTTGCTGGTGTTCATAGTGGAAAAAAACTAAAGATTAAGTTTGAAGTCGATACAAATCCACCACTAAAGTTTCATACGACTTCTCATACTCTGCTTTTACCTACAACTTTTAACATCATCGCTATGACACTGCCATCTTTATATGCTGGCAAACTTCATGCCCTTTTGTTTAGAAACTGGAAAACAAGAGTCAAGGGTAGAGATTGGTATGACTTTGAGTGGTATGTCAAAAGAGGTGTCAAAGTAAACCTTGAACATCTAAAAGAGAGGATGGTAGAGAGTGGGGATTTTGAAGCAGATGTTGAACTAACTTTAGAACTACTAAAAGAGCTATTACATAAAAAGATAGATACCTTAGATATACAAAAAGCTAAAGATGAAGTAAAAGTCTTTATAAAGAAAAGTGAAACTTTAGAATTTTGGTCTAGGGAGTATTTCAAACTTTTGGCTGACAAGGTTCTAGCATGATACCATCGGTTTTAGCTTCACAGCTTATAAAAGTTAAAAAATAATGAAAGTTGCTTAAGGTTGTAAATCGTAAAATATCTTACGAAAAACTGACGACTTTAACTCCGCCGTTGACAATAGCTAGTATGAATGATGGTATAGTTCCACTAGAAATAGGTGAAAAATCAGAAGAAACACAAATAGAAGATGAAAGGTTGTTAAAAGAAAAATCTTTAGTTTTTGTGGCTGCAACAAGAGCTAAAAAGTCTTTAGTGATAACCTCGTATGGTATGAGTTCAGTGTTTTTATTAAACTATAGTTAAAAGTAGATATAGGGTAGATAAATTTTAAGAGAGTCTCTGAAAAGCCTAGTATTTAGGGTTTTTCAGAGTGTTAGTACCGAGGACCGGACTTGAACCGGTACGATATTGCTATCATCGGATTTTGAATCTAATGATATAGTAACCTTAAATGCCTACAAGTGCCTATATTTAGGCATTATCTTCATTTTACCCTTGATAATATACCTACAAATTGCTATAATTAACTATACAAAAGTGTGACTTAAAGTGTGACTTAAAAAGTGGAGACAAATATGAGTGTAGTTAATTCAAAGACGATATTTAAGGGAAACAGTGTAGTAAAAGGTGTATTTATTATTTATGAGACAGATGATAAAAGTGTGACTTTAGAAAGCTTACCGATAGGAACTCAAAAAAGTATAGATTTTAAACTAAGATTTAAGGTACATAATAAGACAGCAGAAAGAAAAGTAACCATATATTCTAAAACTTATAAAGGTGCTTTAAAAGAGGCTATATCACGAAGAGAAGATTTTATCAATCAACTCAAAGATGGTAAGCTTGAAGAGAGAAGGATTAAAAATCTAACACTTGATGAAGGCATGGAAGAGTACTTGAACTATAAGCGAGGATTGATTAAAGACTTTACTCTTAGATCCTACGAACAAACATATAGAAAATGGGTTAAACCAAAACTTGGAAATAAAATCCTTAAAAATGTAACATCGAATGAGTTGCAATCGATAGTAAATAGTATGTTAGAACAAGGGATGGCTCCTAGAACCACAGAAAGTATTAAACAGATAATGAGACCACTATTTAAATATTATGCAAACAAAGGTTTGATAAATGGAAACCCAGCCGCATTGATACAAATACCAAAATTTGACAATACTGTACAGTTATCACTAAGTCAGGAAGAGATTACCTCTTTATATAAAGCCATAGAAAGTTACCCAATAGAACCATTTCATACACTTTTTATGTGGCTTTCAGAGGGTAGAAGATTAAATGAACTATTAAGCTTGGAATGGAGTGAAGTGGATTTTGATAATCAAATATATTTTATAAAGTCCAATAAGAACAAGGCTGGATTAACAATGCAATATAGGGTGAGAGATAATATAGTTCAAGCACTTAACAAATTTGATAAAAAAAGTACCTATATTTTTCATGCGATTAATGATCACTCAGAAAAGATGTCAAATGATACAGTGCGAGTACATTGGCTTAAAATACTGAAAAATGCCAATATTGAACATCTTAGGATACATGATTTAAGGCATATACTAGGAAGTGACTTAGTATCAAACAATCACACACTTGAAGAAGTAGCCCAAGTATTGGGTCATACTTCTACAAATGTAACAAAAAGATATAGTAAAGTAAGGCAAAATAAAACTAATGAAGCACTAGATAGTTTTTTCAATAGAGTTAAGACTATGTCATAAGTGGCATATTATTATAGACTTATTATGTCATTTATGGCATAATGAACTTAAAGGATGTTTTATGACTAGACTAGAATTGATAAAAAAAGTTCAACAGAGAAAAAAAGCTCTTAACATTACTATTGAAAATTTAGCAAAATTATCTGGATTGGGAATTAGAACAGTAAATAGATTTTTTGCATCTGATGATGTAAAGCTTAGTACAGTTGAAAAAATTACAAATTTATTAGGTTTAGATTTTTCAGGTAATGAAATTGTTTCTATAGAAGTACTTAAACAAAAGCGAGCCAAAGAGAAAGCTATTTTTATGGGGTCACTTGTTCAAAGTACCTCCGCACTGGAGAAACAAGGATTAGAAAAAAAATCCATAGAAAAAATTATATTTAAATTTGAAAAAGAGTTTTTAAATGGAGCATATCAAGATAGGCTCTGGGTAGCATAATGATTGACTCTACTAAGTCCATAGATGATGCAACACCACTTGATGATACATCAGGATTAAAACTTCCTAAAAATCAAGTTTATACTCTCAAAGATATTTATGAAAAAGAAGCCCAAAATATTGCAAATGCAACAATCAAATACTTATCAGCACCTCCATCAAAAAAGGAAGCATCGTTTTCATATATCTGGATGATGGACTTGCATAAAGAGATGTTTGGTGAAGTATGGGATTGGGCAGGAAAGCTTAGGAAGATAGAACTATCTATCGGTGTAAAAGCTTATCTTGTGACAGAAGAGCTAAAAAAACTTTGTGATGATATAGAGTATTGGGATAAAAACAAAACATATGATGTGTTTGAGACAGCCACAAGAATTCATCACAAAGCAGTTCAAATCCATCCATTTCAAAATGGTAACGGTAGATGGAGTAGAATGTTGGCAAATATTTATCTTAGACAAAATGGGAAAATGCCAGTTAAGTGGCAAGAAGATTCTTTAGCCAAAGAAAACCCTAAAAGAAGTGAATATATTCAAGCTTTAAAAGAGGCAGATAAGGGAAATTTTGAGAGTTTAATTAAACTACATAGAAAAACCTATTAATTCTAACAAAAAATAAACTAGAGTTAAAAAAAATTATATTACAACTAGATATACAAAAGTGTGACTTGGGAAAACTTAAATGAAGAAATAGGACTTGTTAAATGTTTTTAAAGCCCTATAAATAGGTGGTACCGAGGACCGGACTTGAACCGGTACGATATTGCTATCATCGGATTTTGAATCCGACGTGTCTACCATTCCACCACCCCGGCAGGTTTTGAAGTTTGAGAAAAAGTCTCAAACTTCAAAGGTTATGGATTAACCTTGTGCTACTGCTTCTTTAAGTCTTTTACCAACTTTAAATTTTACAGCAGTTGTTGCTGGAACATCTACAACTTTATTTGTTCCTGGTACTCTTGCAGTTCTTGCTGCTCTTGGAGATGTTGAGAATGTACCAAAACCGATAAAACTTACAGTATCTCTAGCTACTAATGCTTCTTGGATTGCTTCCAATGCAGCGTCAATAGTTGCGCCTGTATCTTTTTTTGATAAACCTGTTTTGTCCGAAATTGCTTGAATTAATTCAGCTTTCTTCATAATTTTATACCTTCCTTTTTTGAAATAACGGAATATACTACACTTTTTTTATTAAAATAAGACAACTTTTTAGCTAAAAGGTGCATTTTTTTGTAAATTTGCCGATAATTCTATTATAAAAGCCTATTAGGAGTGCTATTATGAGGGTTACTAACCAATTTTTATTTGACAATTTTAAAAGCGATCATGGCAAAGTATTAAGTGAATTAAATAAATTGACCACACAAGTTTCTTCAGGTCAGAAGATTCAAAATAGTTATGAAGATAGTGCAGTATATGCTGATATATTGAGATTTAACTCACAAGAGAGTGAGTTGGCAGGTATAAAAGAACGCTCAGTGCAAGCGAGATCACTTACAGATGCTAGTGATTCAGCACTGAGTGACTTTACTCAAACATTAAGAGATTTTAATACAAAACTCATCGCTGCAGCCAATGGTACAATGAATAAAGATAACCTTGAGTCAATTGCGGTGGAGTTAGAAGAGCAGAAAAAGCATATGATTTCTCTTGCAAACACTCAAATGAATGGACAATATCTTTTTTCAGGCTCTGCTACCAATACAAAACCAATTGATAGTGATGGTAACTATCAAGGAAATGATAATGCTTTAATGACGCTTGTTGGAAATGGGGTAGAGATACAAAGTAATGTAGATGGAAAATCTCTATTTTTAGGGGATGATCTAAATATACATAAAACGGTACAGACTAATGTAAAACTTACAAATAAGATTGCAGATGAGCCATTGACTGCAAATAGTACGATAAGAGACATGGTTGGGGATAATGATGATGATGCTTCAAATGATGCCAATGTAGATTTTTTTATATCTGGTACAAAAAGAGATGGAACAGCTTTTAAAACAACTATAACGAGTTTATCAGGTTCATCAAAAATAGAGGATTTATTAGTTGGAATTAAAAGTGCATATAACAATGAAGTAAATGTAGAACTTACCGATAATGGAAATATCCAAATTAGTGATATAAAAAGTGGATATAGCCAAATAGAATTTAAGATGGTTGGTGTTAAAGGTTCAAATGGCTCTACAAATCTAAATAATGTGACTGGTGAAATTATCTCATTTTCAAAAAGTAATTTTACAGCCATAGACACTACCAAAGATGAATCGTTACAAATGGATCAATTTTACTTTGATAAAAATGGTGGAAAATTAGAGGGAAATGTAGCAATGATTGCAGATGGTGCATTTGCAACTGCGAGTACCAAACTTAGCGATATCATCAATAGTGACCCCATGCCAAATAAAATTTTTAATATGAAAGTAACTGATATTGATGGAGCAGAGAAAAATATCTCTTTAGATTTATCTGCTACTTCAACTTTTAGTGTTGATGGTGGTGCACCTTACAATATCTATAATGCAGATGAGAGTATTACTGATGGAAAAGATTTTACAATGGGGCAATTAAACAATATAATTGCCATGACACTTTCAAATAAACTTCCATCGCCAGATAATGTCACAAACTTCAATAAGTCTATAGTAGATGCAAAAGCGTTAATTGATGTAGATATCAACCAAAATGGTCACTTAGAAATTAATGATAAATCTCCAAAACAGAGCAAAATAAAGTTCGCCATGTATGACGCAGATGCAAATGATTTTTCAAAAACAGCTACTCCTTCACTCTCTTTTATGTCAAACAATGCTGTAACTTCGTCACAAGCACACTTAAGCTTTTTTGATGAGATCGACTCTATAATTGATTCAGTAAGAAATGGAGTGATTAATTTAAATAGTGACGCTAATGATCCTAGAAGTATCGGTATCCAAAACTCTATAGGAAAACTAGAGCAGATAAATAGCCATTTTAACAATGCTCAGTCACAAATCGGAATCAGGTCTAAATCGTTACAAATTGCAGAACAAAAAGCTTCTGCATTGGAGTTAAATGTAATGCAGTTAAAAGCAGAAACAACAGAAGTAGACATGGCAGAAACTGTTATGAAACTCAACCAAGTGACATTGAGTTATCAAGCCATGCTTCAAACGATAACAAAAGTAAATTCACTAAGTCTGTTAAATTATTTGAAATAAAATAGTTTTTTTGTATAATAGGTAAACTATTATAATATTAGGAAAAACTATTTTAAGACTTTTTAAATATATACTTGTAATTGCTTTACTACTTTACCTTGGTGTTTCAACCATAGCTCCTGATGCTCCCATGGTAGGAAAGATTGGGTCAACAATCGGTACTTATAATAAAGTTTATTTTGGATACCTCTCTTTTTTATATCCCTTTTTATTGATTTTATTAACAATCTATATCTATAAAAATAGTGACCTTGAGTTAGGGCGTTTTAAAGTGCTTTTTCCTGCATTTTTGATACTTCTTTCTGTCTTAATCTTTCAAGCTCATGTTGTGGATGGGTTCTATTATGGTGGGCTTGGTGGCTATATTGTTGGCTTTTTAAAAGGGTATATTGGTGGGGCAGGGATTTGGATATTTATCCTCTCTCTTTTTACCTTAGGATTTATTTTGATTAAAGAGGTTCTCAATTTTAGTTTTTCTGAAAATTTTAATCTTTATAGCTATTTTTCAGGACTAAAAGAGAAGACAGATTATTTTTTATACAAAGATAATAGTGAAGATTTACATTTGCCTAATGATTATGAAGATGATGAGGTGTATGAAGCTCCATCAGCACCAACACCGAAAAAAAGAGTAGCTACTTATGTACCACTAGAAAAAGAGGTTGAGAGTGAAACATTAGAGTATCTAGACTCTATAGAAGCAATTATGCATTCTCCAAAACAAGAAGAAATAGAGAATAATATTACAGAAGATGACAAAATAAAAACGATTAAAGAGGAGTCTGAGACACTATTACAGCCTCATATCGAACCTAAAACAAAAGTTAAAAACACCAAGATCTTAAAAGAAGTAGAGGAAAATAAAAAGCTTTTAAGCCAAATTAAACAAGGCAAAGTTAAAAAACCAAAAAACTTTAAATTGCCATATTTTGATTTTTTAAAAGCTACACCTAAAAAGAAATCTCGCATAAATGAGAGTGAAATAGATAAAAAGATTGAGGATCTTATCGAAAAGTTAAGACAGTTTAAAATTACGGGTGATGTGGTACGAACTTATTCAGGTCCGGTTGTTACTACTTTTGAATTTCGCCCAGATGCACATATCAAAGTCTCAAAAATTTTAACACTTCAAGATGATTTAGCCATGGCACTTAAAGCTCAAACTATTCGTATCCAAGCACCAATTCCTGGAAAAGATGTTGTAGGAATTGAGATACCAAATAAAACTATAGAAACCATATATCTTAAAGAAATACTCCAATCTGATATCTTCCAAAAAGCCTCTTCTCCGTTAACTATGGTACTGGGTAAAGATATCGTTGGTAATCCATTTGTAACAGATTTGGCAAAACTTCCCCATCTTCTTATCGCAGGAACCACAGGAAGTGGTAAAAGTGTTGGTATCAATGCTATGCTCATTTCACTTCTTTATCGGAACTCTCCAGATGATTTGAAACTTCTTATGATAGATCCAAAGATGCTAGAGTTTTCAATATATAATGACATACCACATCTTTTAACACCCGTTATCACCCAACCAAAACAAGCCATCATGGCGTTAGCAAACATGGTGGTTGAGATGGAACGCCGTTATAAAATGATGAGTAAAACCAAAACTAAAAATATCG
>JAOZKZ010000084.1 GCA_029935075.1 Campylobacterales bacterium | reverse complement strand
TGATGTCATGTCAGACGAAGAGTGCGAATGTGGTTCACTTATTGCCTTGGAAGAAAATAAAAATATACCTTTTAAGATAAAAAGAGTTTTCTATATTTATGGAGTAGATACCTCTGTTTCACGAGGGGCTCACGCTCACAAAGAGTCAAATCAAGTGTTGATAGCAGTACATGGAAGTTGTGAGATATTATTTGATGATGGAGAAGAAAAACAAAAAATCCTATTAGATAGTCCAAACAAGGGAATTTTGCAAGAAAAGATGATTTGGGGAGAGATGCACCATTTTTCAAAAGATTGTGTTTTAATGGTTCTTTCAGATAGCCTTTATGATGCTAATGATTATATTCGAAATTATGATGATTTTTTGCAACTTTGCAAAGTTGCTTCATGACCATTAAAAAATATGATGAGTCATTAAAAAACAGTTGGAATGACTTTTTATCCAATGCCAAAAATTACCATTTCTTTTTTCATAGAGATTATTTAGCTTATCATGGTGAGCGTTTTGAAGATTTTTCACTTCTGATTTATGATACCAAAGGTAAATTAATCGCTCTACTTCCAGCCAATATCGATGATAACATTCTCTACTCCCATCAAGGATTAACTTATGGCGGATTTATTGTCAATGACAACATGAAAGTAGAAATCATGCTTGAGATATTTGAAACACTCAAAACTTACCTCAAAGAGCAAAATATTCAAAAAGTGATTTACAAAACAGTACCTTATATACATCACCTCAAACCTGCTGAGGAAGATTTATATGCCTTATTTATCCAAAATACAACACTTATACAGAGAGATATAGGGGCAGTTGTCAATCTTCAAAAACCATTAAAATACTCAAATGGCAGAAAATGGAGTCTTAAAAAGGCAAAAAATGAAGGTTTTGTTATTGAGGAGAGTCAAAACTTTGCCTCATTTTGGACTCTTTTAGAGGAAATTTTAAAACAACAACATGATTCAAAACCTATACATTCGCTGCAAGAGATTCAACACTTAAATAGTCTGTTTCCAAAAAACATTCGGCTCTTTTTGACTAAAAAAGAGGATAAAATTTTAGCCGGTGGTATCATATTTGATAATCCAGAAATTACCCACTTGCAGTATGTTGCAAATTCCAATGAAGGGCGACAAATTGGAGCACTTGATTTTCTAATTGATTATTTGATGAGAGAAACGTGCAAAGATAAAAAGTTTTTTGATTTTGGAACGAGTAATGAAGAAAATGGTCGGGTTTTAAACAAGGGACTTATCGATCAAAAAGAGCGTTTTGGAGCAAGAGCTGTAGCCAATGATAGATATGAGTGGAATCTATCATGATTTCATTTTTAGATTTAAAAGCGATTAATGCCCAGTATCAAAAAGAGTTAGTAGAAGCATCAAAAAGGGTAATTGAGAGTGGTTGGTATATCCTCGGAACTGAAGTAGAAACCTTTGAAAACTCTTTTGCTTCATATTGTGATAGCAAACATGCAATTGGAGTAGCAAGTGGCTTGGATGCACTTATACTTATCTTTCGAGCATATAAAGAGTTGGGCATTTTAGCTGAAAACGATGAAGTTATCGTTCCAGCCAATACCTATATCGCTTCAATTTTAGCAATTAGTGAAAATAATCTCACTCCAATCTTAGTTGAACCAGACCTCAACAGTTACAATATAGACCCAAAGAAAATCGAAGAAAAAATCACAGCAAAAACAAAAGCAATTTTAGCCGTTCATCTTTATGGGCAAAGTGCAAACATGACAGCCATCAACCAAATAGCAAAAAAGTACAATTTAAAAGTCATAGAAGATGCAGCACAAGCTCATGGTGCAACACATTTTGGTAAAAAAGTTGGAAGTTTAGGAGATGCATGTGGTTTTAGTTTTTATCCAGGGAAAAATCTGGGGGCTTTAGGAGATGGCGGTGCTATCACAACAGATGATAAAAATTTAGCAACCACCATAATGGCTTTGAGAAACTATGGAAGTCATAAAAAATATGAAAATAGATATAGAGGATTAAACAGCCGACTAGATGAAATGCAAGCTGCCATACTTTCTGTCAAACTAAAATATCTTGATGAAAGTAACAAAAAAAGAGGGCACGTAGCCAAAACTTATCTAAAAGAGATTAAAAATCCAAAGATTACGCTTCCTAAAATTATGCCCAACAATCAACATGTATGGCATCTTTTTGTTGTGAGAACTAAAGAGAGAGAAGCACTACAAAAACATCTATTTAAAAACGGTATTCAATCTATGATTCACTATCCTATACCACCTCATAAACAGGTAGCCTATAAAATGTTTGAATCTTTAAATTTACCAATCACAGAATCCATACATGATGAAGTATTGAGCCTGCCAATGCATGAGTGTTTGTCAGATAAGGATGTTGCAACAATTATAGAGGTCATTAACGATTTTTAAGTTTGTACATTCCAATTCGAATGGTAAATTTCATAATTTCTTTCAATAAAAGAAGTTTATTTAAACCATGAAAACTATTCCAATGTAAAATCAATACTTTTTTGCTATCTTCAAGTAATTTTATAAAGTTTTGATTATCTGCTGAACTCATATTTGCATCATGCAATCTATAAGCACTCACTTTTTCATCCAAAAAGCCTATGAGGTTTTTTGAGGCAAATTTGAGATAGAGATCAAAGTCTTCCATGTACATCTCTTCGTTAAACCCACCAAATTGAGTGTAGAAATCTCGCTTTACCATCAGTACGGGGCCTGGAACCGCAAAATTTGAGATAAATTCTTTTTGGATACCCTCATCTGTTAAAAGTCTTTTTTTATCAGCATGTCTTAGTTCAAATAGACCACTATCATGTGTTTTTTCACTATCATTATCTACTACGATACAATCTGCGAATACCGCATATTTTTCGGGATGGGCAACAAGATAAAGATATCGTTTTTCAAGCCCACCATCTAGGAGATAATCATCACTCGCCAAAGCAACTAAATAAGCTCCACTAGAGAGTGTTAAAAGCTCGTTGAGCGTTTTTGTCAATCCTCTATTTTCTCTATTTTTATAGTTGATATGAATTTTATTACCATTTTTTTCAATCCACTTTTTTATCGTTTCATCTGTATTATCTGTTGAACCATCATTTATAATCACTATCTCTTTATCTTGAAAACCATCATTTAAAATGCTATCAAGTGTCTGTGTGACATAGTCTTGATGGTTATATGCTGGTATCAAAATTGAGATTAGTGCCATATAGTGCTACTCCATGTTAATATATTTAAGTAGTATATCGGAATATAATCATATTTATTAAATTTAATGTAATATATTCCGATATAATATTATCAACAAACTTAGGAATTTTAATGACATCTTTAACACTTGGTTTAAACTTTTTTGGTGGTCACGATACTGCTATTTTTGCACTTTTTGATGATGATTATTATGGACTCTCACAAGAGAGAATTACAAGAATCAAACATGATGCAATTTTTCCGATAGATGCTATAGAAGAGATGATAAGATATAAAAAAATAAATCCGCTAGAGATTAAAACGCTCAATGTTGGGATAGCAACCAAAGCATTTGAAGAACGCATCTTTAATGAATACGCCTATGAGATGACAACTACACTAAAAAAGATGATACAAGGTAACAATGAGCACCTTTTTATAAAAGAGTTTGTTAAAAAGAAAGAGAACCTGCTCAATAGTGGTAAAGTCAACATGTTAAAATCTTTCCTTTTGAACAAACATGGTAGAGCTTATCTCAAAATGCAGTTTACGGGTAAGAAACTTCCACTTAATGAAATCATAAAAAAACATTTAAATAAAATTTTTCCAAATGCCCAATTAAATCTCAAATTTTACGAACACCACTTAACACATGCATACTCAACCTACTACTCATCTAAATTTGACAACTCTTTAGTTTTTACTTTTGATGGTGAGGGAGATGGATATTTTTCAAAACTTTATGAAGTTAATGATGGTGATTTTAAAGAGATAGGTAGTAGTAAAAATAGATATGTTGAAAGTATGAAAAAATATGATTTTGCAGATAGCGGTTACGCTTCTATAGGTAATATCTACTCAATTTTCACCTATCTTTTAGGCTTTACTCCCAACGCAGATGAAGGGAAAGTAGAGGCTTTGGCTGCTTTTGGAAATTATGATAATCAACTCCATTATGAGCTTTGCAATAGCGTTAGCGTTGATAAAGAGCAACTTTCAATTGAGATTGATGTTGAAAAATTAAATGCTCTATTTGAGCAAAACAATCTTGATAAAATCCTTAATGCACTCTCAAAAGAGGATATATCAAGTGCTGTACAAAAGTTCACAGAAGAAATCGCCTTAGAGTATTTGAGCATTGCAAAAGAGCAATATCCTTCAGAAAATATTTGCCTAGCAGGTGGAGTAACAGCAAATGTGATTATGAACATGAACATCTTTGAAAATCTTTTTAAAAATGTCTACATTATTCCAGCCATGGGAGATGATGGTATCGCACAAGGTGCGGCGGTGATGATGAAAAAAGAGCAAAGCAACCAAAGTTTGAGATTTCCTGCTATGCCTTATTTTGGATCTTCTTACTCAAAACAAGAGGTAGAAAATGCTTTAAAAAATGCAAATCTCAAATATGCTGACTTGGGAAATGATGCTTACCTCAAAGCCGCTGATTTTATTGTTGAAGGAAAAATTGGTGCCCTCTTCCATGGAAGATGTGAATTTGGTCCAAGAGCACTAGGAAATCGAAGTATTATTGCAGATGTAAGAAACAGAGATATTCAACAAATCATCAATAAAGATATCAAAAATAGACCGTTGTTTCAACCTTTTTGTCCCTCTATTTTAAGTGATGAAAGAGAAAGGCTTTTTGAAAACTCTTATAACAACAAACACATGACCGCCGCTTTCAAACTAAAAGAGGAGTTCAAAGATGAGATTCCAGGTTCAGTACATGTTGACTTAACCGCTAGAGTACAATTTGTCTCACCTGAAGACAATCCAAATTATTACGCTTTGATAAAACATGTAAAAGCATTAACAGGATTTGGTGTCATCATCAATACTTCATTTAACAAACATGGACGAACTATGGTTTTAACACCCCAACATGCCATCACCGACTTTAAAGATACAAATCTAGACTTCATGGTAATTGAAGGGTTTTTAATAGAAAAATGATCACATTTCATAAGAAAGAAGTCCAAAGAGTTGAATGGATTGATACCTACCGTGGTATCTTAATACTTCTTGTCGTTCTAAATCATCAATCCCTACAACATGTTATAGTCAATGAAAGTCTATTGGCGGTTAGAATGCCTGCATTTTTTTTCATATCGGGATTGTTACTAAGTGATAGATATACAGATTTAAACATCTTTGCAATGAGGCGATTTCGTCAACTCATCCTCCCCTACTTTATATTCTTTTTGGCAAATTGGCTCTTTTGGGTTATTGCACTTATACCTGAAAACACCGATATCATCACACCGTTAAAATCAATGCTTTTAGGCTGTGTCAATACAGAAGGTGGAAAACAAAACATCAATGCCGCTCCTTTATGGTTTATCACTACCCTTTTTATGGCTGAGATTTATATGTTTTTTGTAAAGAACATCTTCAAAACTACCAAAAAGATTTTAATTGTTTTAATTTTTCTTGCATTTATAGGTTATCTGAGTTCACACTTTCTAACCTTTAGACTGCCGTGGAATATGGAAGTTGCACTGACTGCACTATTTTTCTATGGAGTTGGGTATATTGTAAAGAGAGAAAATTTACTCAATTTTATGACCGTTAATAGTAACTTATACTCACTAATTATATTTGTAATTTCACTCTTTATAGCCATCATTTTAAGCTTAGAAAGTATGCCAGTTTATGATTTAAATAGACTTGGTTCAAATGTTATATTTACATATTTAAGTGCTCTTTTTGGAATTTTAGCAATGATATCACTTGCAAAGCTGATAAATAAAAATAAAATTTTAGAGTTTTTAGGTAGAAATACTTATATAATATTGGCTTTTCATCTTAGTGCTCTTTACTTTATGCATGGGATATTTAAAAGAGTGGGGTTCAATTTTGAGAGCACAATGAACTCTGATATTTGGGGAATTATCTATTTATCAAGCTCTGTTATATTACTTCTTCCAGTTATCTATTTCATAAACAAATTTCTACCATTTATTCTAAATAAAAAATAATTATTTTATAAGAAATAATTATAAAATAATATGTTATAATATCTGATAATATTATGCAAGGAGAATTTATGAAGAAAATCATTTCAGGGCTGTTGATACTAGGTTGCGTACTTGGGGCAAATGATGAAGCAAAAATTACAAAAGAGAGAATAGATGCAATGCGTTCTATGGAAAAGTCCATGGCGACCATCCAAAAAGGTTTTCTCTATAATGACATTCGTATTGTCGAAGAAGGTGTTAAAGCACTAAAAGAGAGATCAATACATCTTGAGCCACCTTTGAGAGGTGATGAACTTCTTCTAAATAAAAAAGAGACCTATAAATATAAGTTTACAAAAAAACAAGCTTATAGAATGAATATCTATGCTGATGATCTTCAAAGAGATTTCTACAATGGAGAAAAGAAACAAGCAATGTACGCATACACAAAAATACTCAAACAGTGTATGTCATGTCACTCTAGAATTAGAAAGTGGTAAACTAGGATAAGAGTTTTTCTCTTATCCATCTTCTTTAGATAGGAGTTTTTCTCCTACCTAAGCTATCTTAAAATGTAAATTTTAACGCTACTGATACTGAGTTTTGCTCATTTGAAGCTTCAAGAACTTGCATACTTGTCTCCGTTACTTTTGGAGCATAAACATAAGCTACATCAACTCCAGTTGATGGTGTTATCTGATAAGATAAACCAGCTGTTATATGCGACTCTGAATATGCAGGGAAACCTAATGTATTAAAGTATGCTACATTAAATGCACCGAATGGAGCTCCACCAACTGTTGCCGCTTCAAATGTTTTATCATTTAATGGTGACTTAGAGTAGTTATAACCTGCTCTTAAAATCAAAGCATCATTTACATTATATGATCCACCAAGAGCGATAACATCTTGATCATCCCATTGAAATCCATCATAACCATCAGCATCACTCCACATAATACGACGATAATCTAATGTAAAAGAGTAACATTTACAATCAGATACATATCCAAAACCAATACCAGCTTCTGCAGGTTGAGAAAGTTTTAAATCATCATAAACACCATCGGTAGTAAAATCAAATACATCTTCGTATTCTGTTGCAATCTCACTTTGATAATATGCACCAACTGTAAGACCTGGCATTACATAGTAACCAACACCAAACTGTGCACCAAAGCCAATATCTTCACTCAGCCCTCCACCTCTTTGTACCGCAGTTGAAGGATCCGGCTGTGTACCTGGAGGCGTACCATTTGGTGTCCATGCTGACATGCTCAATGCACCATATGCAATACTAAGTCCTGCACCCAATCTCAAATCATCTAATTTGTAACTAATACTAGGAACAAAACGCATATATTGTAAAGAGGTTCTCATGTTTGCTAAACCCATTTGCGGGTCTTCATTTCTATAATCAACACCCATTCCTGAGACACCAAACATACCGACACCATAGGATAAATTCTCATTGATATGATCTGAATGTGCAACCGTAGGAATAATTGAAAAGTCAGCTTTACTTTCACCTTCAACGCCATTTCCAAGCCCTGGAGCTGGTCCTACCTTTGCCTTAACATCTGGCATAAATGCCGTAGCACCAAATGAAGCATTAAATCCTTTTTGATCAACTATCCAAGCTGGATTTCTAAAAACTGAATCAGTTCCCATTTGCATACCAACACCAGCTCCACCCATCGCTCTTGATTGTGCACCAACACCAATCATATTGTCACCGTTTGTTGCGTACATTGCAGTTGCTGCTAACATTGAGATAATTACTACTCTTTTCATTTAAAACTCCTAAAATTTATACTCTTATATTATAAGATATATTTATATTATAGCGAAGTAAACTAAAAGAAGTATTATAATAAAATATTATAGATTATATTTTGAGAACACTCAATGTGTTCTCGTAAGAAGGGATTACTTAAAAAGCTTTTTACAATCTTTTTCGATGGCTCCAGGAACTGATGAAATCTTCATAAACTGCGACATTTTCAACAATGGATAAGAGATAGCAAGGTAATACTTTGGTGCTAAAATCATAGCTTTTCCATTTTCGATAAGGATTGGATATGGTAAAACTGTAGCATTTTTTAGACCAATTTTCTTGATAAACTTTGATGTCTCTTTACCTAGTTTAACTCCAACCAAAAATCTATCTTCCGATAATTTTTGACTAAAAATAAGCTTTTCACCTTTTGCCTTTAAAGATTCAAGTAACTCTGCTGATGAACCGGCTTTTGCAACTTTTATCATATCTTCATAATAAGGCATACCCATCATAAAATGATACCCTTTTATCTTTTTTGATTTTAACTTATCTTTTGAGTCTTTTAACCCAGAAAATATAGAAGTTAATTTAGCTAAAGTAGCCTCTGCTGTAGCTTTATCATGTTCATCTTGCATAAATGCTTTTGAAAAATAGAGTGGATTTGTGATGCTGATTTGGTTGTTTTCATTATCAACTAAAAGCCTAAGTGAAGCCATAAAACCTCTGTCTTTCTTATTTGCCATAGAAACCAAAGCATCATCGGTAAATACAACCGAAGTTAAAGTGCCACTTTTATTTACTGCCGAAGATGAGAGGATAGAAAACCCACCTGCACTAAGCTTTGATTTTACACTATCAACATCTTCAAGTCCACCTCTTAAATAGGCACTAACCTTGCCATCATTATCCATTCCAACTTCTGCAAACAGACAAGAGGCAGCTACTAAAACTAATGCTAAAATTTTCTTCATCTCAAACTCCTAATTTTACTTAAATAACTTTTTACAATCTTTTTCTATGGCTCCAGGAACTGTTGATATCTTCATAAATTGTGACATTTTCAACATTGGATAAGAGACTGCAATATAATATTTTGGATCTAAAATCTTAGCAACACCATTTTCTAAAAGTATCGGATATGGTAAAAGTAGTGCATTATGTGTTCCTACTTTTCCGATAAACTTTGATGTTCTTTTACCAAGATTTACGCCAACTAAAATTCTATCTTTTGATAAAACTTGTGTGAAAACTAAACTTTTACTTTTCTTAAGTTTGTCTAAAAGCTTTTGACTGTTTCCTGCTTCCCCTACTTCAATCATATCTTCATAATAAGGCATAGCGAACATAAACTGGTACTTTGGAAGCAGAGTATACTTTAGAAAATCTTTTGACGATT
>JAOZKZ010000262.1 GCA_029935075.1 Campylobacterales bacterium | reverse complement strand
CTTCGACTTACTCGACATTGATGTATTATACAGAGATGGATCCGTGGAGTAGGAAGCCTGTTTTTGTGGAGAAAGATCAGAATCGGAAACAGAAGCAGAAGGATATTGTTACTCAGAAGGGCGGCATGGATAAAAAGAAGTATAATTCATATTTAAGTAAATAATACCTATAATAAGAATTATATTTCTTATAAAGGAGTACTTTTGACACTTTCAGAACTTGGACTTGAGATAAAACGGTTACGAAAAGAGAAAAAATATTCACAAGATGAAATGGAGAAATACTCTCATATCACAAAAAGAACTATCTCTAAAGTTGAAAATGGTTTTATAGATGAAGTTGGCATCAAAAAAGTAGAAACTCTTTTAAACTTACTTGGATATGAGTTTTCTGTCAGACCTAAAAATAGACCAAAAACCTTAGAAGAGCTACAAGATGAAAGATAATTTAAAAGTTTATGTAAACAAGAATCTTACTGGAGACTTAAGCAAAGAGGGAGATAGTTATATCTTTAACTACAAAGAAGATGCTAAGGATATCGTAAGTCTTACCATGCCGCTGAGAAGAGAGAGTTGGGTTCGTAAGAAACTTCATCCTATATTTGAGATGAATTTACCAGAGGGTATTTTAAAAGAGCGTATCAAAAAACATTTTGCAAAAATTCAAGATATGGATGATATCAATCTTTTAAAACTTATAGGTCCTTATATGCTTGGTCGTATAAAATTTGAAAAGATTGTATCAGTTGAAGAGATATTGGTTTTAGAAGATATATTGCATAGCACAACAACAGATTTGTTTGATGAATTGATGCAAAGATTTTCTATCCGCTCTGGTGTTTCTGGAGTACAGCCAAAGCTGCTACTTTCTGCACAAAATAGAACTACAATGCGTTTTGAACACTATATTATAAAATCATGGCAATCAGACTATCCACAACTAGCACTCAATGAATACTTCTGCATGCGAGCAATACAAAATGCTAATCTTCCTACTCCTAAATTTTATCTAAGTGATGATTTATCAATGTTTATCATCAAAAGATTTGATATCAAAAAGGATGGCTCTTATCTTGGATTTGAAGATATGTGTGTTTTAACAGCTAGAGGGACGGAAGAAAAATATAGTGCAAGTTATGAAGAGATAAGCAAAGTTATCAAAGATGTTGTATGTGTAGCTAAAAGAAGAGACTCTTTGAAACAGTTTTTTACAGCACTTATCATGAATCACTTACTTCAAAATGGCGATGGTCATCTCAAAAATTACGGGATTCTTTATAGTAATGATTTTGAAGATGCAAATCTTGCTCCGATATATGATGTCATCACTACAACTATGTATATCAAAAAAGATATTCCTGCATTGAAACTAGGTGATGCAAAACTTTGGTGGAAAGAAAAAACCTATAAAACTTTTGCAAAACAGAGTTGTGGACTTACAAATAAAGAGTACGAAGAGATTTTAAAAACTTGTCAAAACGCTATCAAGATAACAAAAAAAGAGATAGATGTGTATATGAGTGAACATGAAGAAACTTCAGAGTTTTTGGAGGGTTTAAAGGGGTGTTGGAAAGATGTTATTGGTTAAAGTGACTTAAATGAAAATAATATTTTTAATCACAAGAGGTTACTAAATGCCACGGATAAACAACGATAAATTTTACAAAAATGCCCTTAAAAAACATGGTGCAAATGCCAAAGGTCTTAACTGGTATGACGAATATTCACAGATAAAACGCTTTGAAATTATCTTGGAATTACTTTCAAATGATTTAACACCAAAAGACATTATCATAGATGCAGGATGTGGTTTTGGGGATTTTTATGATTTTGTCAAAGATTTTGATATCAAGTATATCGGCTATGACATTGTGGAAGAAAATATAAAAATAGCAAAAGAGAAAACTCTACAAGAAATTTTTTATAAAGATATACTTACAGACTCTTTGGAGATGGCAGACTTTTACATAGCAAGTGGTTCGATGAATATTTTGAGTCGCTTTGAGACATATTTGTTTATCGAGAGATGTTTTGAACACTCAAAAAAAGGGTTTGTTTTTAATCTTCCTTATGGCAAAGATGAAAGCAAAAATTTTAACTATTTTTTACCACAAGAGATAAAACATTTTGCTAAAAAATTTGATTGTGAGATTGATATAAGGAGTGGTTATCTACCAAACGACTTTACCGTCTTTTTAAAACGAATTTAGATATTATCCCTATAATTTAAGAGTATAGGGACAAATTTTGGGACAAACAATTACAGAAAAAATATTTAGTGAACATATCGGTCGAGAAGTCAAAGCTGGAGAAATTATCCGCTCAGATATCGACATGGTTATCGGAAATGACATCACAACACCGATATCGATAAGAGCATTTGAAGAGAGTGGAGCTACAAAACTAGCAAAGCCTGATAACTTCTCAATCGTTATGGATCACTTTATCCCTGCAAAAGATATCGCATCGGCAAACCAAGCAAAAATCAGTCGAGAATTTGCCTACAAACACGACTTAAAACTTTTCTTTGATGAAAAAGATATGGGAATTGAACATGCACTTCTTCCTGAAAAGGGGCTTGTGATTCCGGGGGATGTTATCATCGGTGCGGATAGCCACACATGTACACATGGTGCTTTAGGTGCATTTGCTACGGGTATGGGATCAACTGACTTAGCATTTGCCATGATAACTGGAGGGAACTGGTTTAGAGTTCCTGAGTCTATAAAGGTTATTTTTACTGGGAAACCTGCGGAGCATATCTACGGTAAAGATTTGATTTTAGAAATCATCCGACAAATCGGGGTTGATGGTGCACTTTATCAGACTCTTGAATTTACTGGCGATACGATACAGC
>JAOZKZ010000261.1 GCA_029935075.1 Campylobacterales bacterium | reverse complement strand
GAAATTTGCCGTTATTTTGACTTAGAGGGGCGACTTAGGGATGAGATAGATGAACGATTTTTAGCTTTAAATAGTGGGCTTAAAAAAAATAAAGAGAATATAAAAGAGTCACTAAAACGACTTTTAAATACACAAAAACTCTCACCCTATCTAGTTGATAGGCAAATCCACTATATTAATGATAGTGAAACCGTACTTGTCCGTGGTGGATTTAACCACTTTTTAAAAGGAACCGTTACAGCTAGAAGTAGCGGTGGATTTTTCTATGTTTCTCCAGACTCAATCCAATCACTCAAAAAGAGTGAAGCGGACATGTTAAGCCAAAAAGATGAACTTATTTACGAATATGAAAAGCGTATCTCCTCAGTTTTTTGCAAATTTGAACCCTTTTTATCCTTTGTGAACAAGGCCTTTGATAGATTTGATAACTATCAAGCAAGAGTCTTTTTTGCCAAAAGTAAAGAGTTAGAGTTCATCAAACCAACAAGTAATCATCAAATATTACTAACCAAATTTTCCCACCCTGCCCTGACCGACCCAAAACCAATTTCAGTAGATTTTAGTAAAAAAATTCTCATGATTACGGGCGTAAATGCTGGTGGAAAAACTATGATGTTAAAGTCAATCCTAAGTGCTGTTTTTCTCTCAAAGTATCTACTCCCAATGAGCATAGATGCAAACAACTCTAGTATCGGTCACTTCAAAGAAGTAACCGCAATCATAGACGACCCTCAAAATGTAAAAAATGATATCTCAACTTTTGCAGGTAGGATGGTAGAATTTAGCAAACTTTTTTCAAAACAAAACTTTATAGTTGGAGTAGATGAGATAGAACTAGGAACAGACTCAGACGAAGCTGCATCTCTGTTTAAAGTCATACTTGAAAAACTAGCCTTGAAAGATAGTAAAATCATCATCACAACACACCACAAACGACTAGCAGCGATGATGGCAACCCATGATGAAGTAGAACTCGCAGCAGCTCTTTATGATGAAAAAAACCGAAAACCAACTTATGATTTTCTCTATGGAACTATCGGAAAAAGTTATGCCTTTGAAACAGCCCTAAGATACGGCATACCTGAAACACTCATAGGTGAAGCTAAAAAAGTTTATGGAGATGATAAAGAGAAACTTGGAGAGTTAATCCAAAAAAATATCGACCTTGAATTAAATGCAAGAGCCAAAAATAAAACATTAGATGCAGAGATAGAAAAACAACAAAAATTAAATAACCAACTTAAAAATCAAAAATTTGAAGCAGATGAGGAATTAAGAAAAACAAAAAATTCCCTTGAAGCTAAATATAATGAAGCCATATATGAAGCCAAACAAGCAGCAAAAAGTAATGACTTATCAACTATTCACAAACAGTTAAACATTGCAAATAGGAAAAAAGAGGTTGCACAAAAAATAGAAAACAAGCAAGAAAAACTTGATATTAAAGTTGGAGATTTTGTGAAGTACCAAAACTCAAAAGGAAAAGTTTTATCTATCCGAAAAAATGAAGCCATGATAGAGTGCGATGGAATAAAACTAAGAGTCCCTCTAAATCAACTAAGACGAAGTGGAAACAAACCACCACCAAAAAGAAAAACACCATCCATCATCAAAGTAGATAGACCGGCACAAAGCTCTGTAAAACTCGACCTTCACGGGCTTAGAGCTGAAGAAGCGATAGAAAAACTTGATAAATATCTCTCAGATGCACTATTGACTGGATATGATGAAGTTTTAGTTTATCATGGAGTGGGAAGTGGAAAACTTGCTTATGCTGTAAAAGAGTTTTTAAAGACACATCCAAGTGTGGTGAGTCATTCAGATGCACCAGTGAACATGGGCGGGATGGGTGCGACGGTTATAAGACTCTAATCCAAATTCTCAAACCTCATACACAATATATCAACTATCTTTTTTTGAGTGTTTGGATTGGCTATAGTTGTAAGTTTTTTTATCAATCTTTTTTTTGAAATAGTCCTAATTTGTTGGCAAAGCAATATCGACGGTTTTTCAAGTTCAATTTTAAAAAGAAATTCATTAGGATAGACTCGTCTCCCCTCTTTTTGTGAAGTGATAGGAATAATTGTTACCACATCTATCAAGTTTTCATAATTATTTGAAATGATTAAAACGGGTCTTTTTCCAAATTGTTCACTACCGATAGTTGGATTTAAATCAGCTAAATAGACATCATATTGATTCATATATCACTATCCAAGTCAGAATATTTGAAAGCATCCTCTACTATTTTCATATCTTCTATATATAATTGGTCTTTTGAAGCCTTAATCATAGCCTCCTTATAGTGCTCTTTTTTCTGCTTATCCACAAGTAACTGTAAAGCATTTGATACTAATTCTGAGAATGATTGATACTGGTCTATAATTTGATTTAACTCTAGATTTTGAAATAATTCGTCATTTATTGTGATAGTTTTTCTTACCATAGTACACTCCTTAGTAATACTTAATTCATACTATAATCATACCATGTTTTGTTTAAAAATTATATATTTTGAGAATTTAAGGGGATTTTCAAAAAGTCTTTTAGACCAACTTGTGATATAATCACATAATAAAGAAAAAAGGATATCCATGGCAATTCCTAAACTAATGTCACACTTTACTTACGAGGATTATAAACAATGGGAAGGTAGTTGGGAATTGATAGATGGTGTTCCTTATGCTATGGCTCCGGCACCTTATCCTAAACATCAAAAGATAGTAGCTCATGTGTGGAGAGAGTTAGATAAAAATCTCAACTGTACATTTAAAGATATTTGTGAAGTCTATATCGCTCCTATTGATTGGAAGATAGACGATACTAGTGTTGTACAGCCTGATGTTGCAATATTTTGTGAAAAAAC
>JAOZKZ010000260.1 GCA_029935075.1 Campylobacterales bacterium | reverse complement strand
AAAGAGACAAGCCAATGGTATTTTCAAAGATATGTAAAACATTTGCCAGGTGCTGGTGAAATAGTATTGTTTGATAGAAGTTGGTATAATAGGTCTATGGTTGAACCTGTTATGGGGTTTTGTACAGAGCGTCAACATCATAAGTTTTTAAAAGATGCCCCTGAATTTGAAGAGATGATTGTTGATGAGGGGATAAAAATATTTAAGTTTTATTTTTCTGTTTCTAAAGGGGAACAAGAGAGTAGATTTAAAGCAAGAGAGACTGACCCATTAAAACAATACAAACTCTCTCCTGTTGATAAAGAGTCACAAAAATTATGGGATGAGTATTCACTAGCAAAATTTATGATGTTAAGTGCAACACATACAGAAGCTGCACCTTGGACAATTGTGAAAAGTGATGATAAGAAAAAAGCTAGAATTAACTGTATCAAACATATTTTGAACTTTGTTGAGTATCCAGATAAAATTAAAGCTAAAGATATCGCAGTAGATGATGATATTATTGTTTATGGTCGAGATGAAGCAATCGCTATGGAGAAAATGTTTAAATTTTCTCTCAAGTAATTAGCGTCTTCTTCTAGAATTTTGGCGGCGTGATTTGCTGCCATCATTTGTCTGTTTTGGAGCAGAACTTTTAGGTCTTGCTCTTCCTCCTCCTCTTCCATTTTGAATCGGTTCGGCTTCTATAGTTGGATCTGGTTTAAAACCCTCAACTATAATCTTTGGTATTTTTTTCTTTATAAGTTTTTCGATATTTCGTAAAAGTTCATGCTCATCTACACAAACCAAAGATGCAGCTTCTCCCTCACGACCAGCACGACCAGTTCGCCCAATTCGATGCACATAATCCTCTGAAACATTTGGAAGTTCAAAATTTACCACATGTGGGAGTTGGTCGATATCAATTCCTCTTGCTGCGATATCTGTTGCAACTAAAACTCTCACAGCTCCTGATTTGAAGTCTGCCAATGCTTTGGTTCTTGCTCCTTGGCTTTTATTTCCATGGATAGCTGCTGCATTTATATTGTTTTTGTTTAGTTGCTCAGTTAGACGGTTTGCTCCGTGTTTGGTTCGTGTAAAGACAAGAACTTGTTTCCAGTTGTTTGTCTTTATCAAGTGAACCATAAGCTCTCGTTTTTTAGCTTTATCAACAGGATATACTACCTGTTCAACCATCTCAGATGCAGTATTTCTCCTAGCTACTTCTATCAAAGTAGGGGAGTTTAAAAGTTTGTCTGCAAGTTTTTTGATATCATCAGAAAAAGTTGCTGAAAAGAGAAGGTTTTGTCGTTTTTTAGGTAAAAGTGCCAATACTTTCTTGATATCATGAACAAATCCCATGTCAAGCATTCTATCTGCTTCATCAAGGACAAAACACTCTACATGTGACAAGTCGATAGCTCTTTGGTTTTCAAGGTCTAAAAGTCGTCCAGGAGTTGCGATAACTATATCAACTCCACGTCTTAGTGTTGAAATTTGAGGATTTATGCCAACTCCTCCAAAAATTACAGTTGAAGTAAATGGAAGATACTTGCCATAAGTTTTAATACTCTCAGCAACTTGGGCTGCTAACTCACGTGTTGGAGTCAATACAAGAACACGAACTCGTCGTTTTCCTTTTTGAGGGGTTCTGTCTCCAAGAATTTGTAAAAGTGGCAGAGTAAAGCCAGCAGTTTTTCCAGTTCCTGTTTGTGCACCAGCTAAAACATCTTTCCCCTCTAGTATAAGTGGGATTGCTTGCTTTTGGATAGGTGTTGGTGTTGTGTAACCTTGCTCTTTTACAGCACGCAAAAGTGGGTCTATCAGACCTAGTTCTTTAAATGACATTTAATATATTACCTTTTTAATTTGTGGCATTGTAACTAAAATAGTTTAGGATTCGCTCTTCTAGCCAATAATTAGGTTTAAAAACATTCCCCCCGACAAATCCGACATGACCACCATTTGGATAAACTTCAAGTTTTATAGACGTTGAGAGTTCACTTTTTTTTGGCAAAATTTTAGGTGTCATAAATGGATCATCATGTGCATGGATGATAAGTGTATCAGTTTTGATATCTTTTAAAAACTGTTTTGAGCTAGATTTTTCATAATAATCACATGCGTCTTTAAATCCATGAATTGGAGCGGTATAAGCATCATCAAACTCCCAAAAACTCTTGAGCTTTTGGACATCTTTTTCGCTGAGACCAATGAGGGATTGCATGTCATGCATCTTGTATTTTTTGAGTAAATCTCTTTTTAAATTTTGCATAAGACGATATTGGTAAATTTTTGAAAAGCCACTATTCATTTTATCAGCACTGATTTCTAGTTGTAAGGGTGCTGATATCGAGATACATGAAGTTAGAAGAGAATCATCTCCAACTTCTCCCAAAAGTTTTAAAAGCATGTTCCCTCCCAAAGAGTAGCCGATAGCAAAAAGATGATTTGATGGGTATCTAGTTTTGAGTTCCCTAAACCAAGCTTTTGCATCTTCTGTCTCTCCGCTGTGGTATGACCTCGGAAGGGAGTTCATCTCTTTTCCGCATCCTCGAAAGTGCATTAAAACAACAGAGAAGCCGTTTGCACCAAGAATATTCATAGCTCTTTGGATGTAAGGAGAGTTAAACCCTCCTGCAAGACCATGGAATAAAACGACAATAGGTTTTTGACTCTCTTTGATAGGTTTTTTATGCCAGATGCACTCTACAAAATCCCCGTCGGGTAATTTAAATATCTCTAACCCTGCATAAAAATATTTTGTTTTACTAAAAAATGCGGGATATAAGGTTTGTAGATGTGCATTTGTTAAGCCATATGCAGGGGTGAATGGTTTTTTTATCATATAAACAATTGTATCTAAAAAAAATAATTAAAATGCCGAT
>JAOZKZ010000083.1 GCA_029935075.1 Campylobacterales bacterium | reverse complement strand
AGTTATTTTTCAACAGGACAAGAAGTCCCTGATGATATCAAGATGGCAACTGGAGATTTTTTAGTGGATTGTCTCTTTGAAGGCTTCACCAAAAAGGCTTATAGTTGAACACACAAGCCCAAAAACTAAAAGAGATTGTAGACAAAGCGAATGTAGAACATAATAGTTTAAAAACAAAAGTTCTTGCGATTACCAGTGGAAAAGGTGGTGTGGGAAAAAGCATGATTGCCTCTAATCTTGCAACAAGTTTAGTACGCAGAGGTTACAAAGTTGGAATTTTTGATGCTTCTATCGGATTGGCAAATTTGGATATCATCTTTAATGTACATACCGATAAAAATCTTTTAAATGTACTCAAAGGTGAATGTAGTTTAGAAGAGATTGTTATCAAGATAGAGGAAAACTTGTTTTTAATTCCTGGAGAGAGTGGGAGTGAAATTTTCAACTTTGAGAGTCATGATATCTATAGACAACTTATTGAAGCATCTGACTTTTTAGATACTTTAGACTATTTTATCATTGACACGGGTTCGGGTATCAATCAAAATGTACAAACATTTCTCGAACATGCTGATGAAGTTATCGTTGTTACCATTCCAGATCCTACTGCCATCACTGATGCTTATGCTTTGATAAAAATTGCTTCACTTCTCAATGAAAACTTAAATCTTATCGTAAACGCTACTGAAAATGAAAAAGAGGGACGCTTTATCTATGAGAGGATTGCAAAAGTTGCAGAAAACAATCTTGAAAATCCGCTATTTTTAAACTTTCTTGGCTCGATTGACAATTCACGGATTATCGCTAAATCTCTAAAACTTCGTAGTCGTTTTACAAAATCTCATCCTAACAGCATTGCATCTTATCAACTCAATGAAATCGTTGACAACTTGATTTTTCAACTTGAACATCAAGCTCCTGCAAGCAAACAAAAAAATAGTTTTAGTCTATTTTTCAAAAGATTAATAGAAAGTTTCTAAAAACTTTAAATAATTTAAGTTTATTCTTAACAGTTGGCACACTACTTGCTATGTAAATTACAAGAAAGCTTGTGGGGTTTTTCAGTTAGAAGAAGAACTTTTTGTAAGGCGTTTAGTAGTTTACTTTTAGTAAAATTTAATATTTTATAATTAGGGATTAATTTGAGAAGTGAAAATTATGTTGCATTTTTTACGGTGTGCGGTTTTTTCATTGGTATGATTTTCTCTATGGTAAAATTTGATGGAGCTTTGAGTTTTTTACTTTCAACCTTAACAATCACACTTTTTTTCTACCTGTTTATACATGTCATTTTAATCTTTTTTCTCTCCGCAAAGGAAGTCGAAGATAATCTTTTTAATACTAAAGATTTTGAATCAACTTCTAATGGGCAAATAGCTGAGATCAAAGAGAGAGAAGACAAGATAACAGCTCTACTAAAGAGCATACACGGGACAAAACATAAAGATATTGAAGGAGTTTAAGGCTAATGAGCATCAAAACATTAAAACAAACGAACAAATACTCAGAGACAAATGAAGTAGTTATCCAATATTTACCCGCAGTAAGAGCTATGTCTTTTAGATTAAAAGAGAGGCTTCCCTCTTCTATAGATGTGAACGATCTAATCGCTATCGGTGTTGAAGAGATGGTTAAACTTTCACGCCGTTATGATGTAGAACAAAACGACTCATTTTGGGGTTATGCGAAAAAGAGAGTTTATGGCTCTATGCTTGACTATCTAAGAAGTCTTGATGTGGTAAGTAGAAACAATAGAAGATTGATAAAAGCGATTGAACTTGAAACTAGTAAACATCTTACAGAATATAGTTGTGAGCCAAGTGAAGAGTTTTTAGCTGAAAAACTAGGTGAGAACTTATCAAAAATCAGAGAAGCAAAAGCAGCAGCTGAAATTGCAAACAATGTACCGCTTAATGAGCAAATCATCGCAAATCCTAAAGAGAGTGTAGAAGATAAAGTAGAACAAGACCAACTTATAGAAGCAGTTAAAAGTATTTTAACTACACTAAATGATCGTGAACAAACTATCATACAACTCTACTATTTTGAAGAACTGAACCTTAAAGAGATTAGTGAAATTTTGGATATTAGTGAATCACGAATTTCACAACTTCATAAAAAGCTGATGAGACAAATCAGAGAAAAGTTAACAGCATAAGACTATGGCAGATATATTAAGTCAAAATGAGATTGATGCCCTTCTTGATGGTGGAGGTGAAGAAGAACACGATAATGCTCATGATGCGGGAGAAGAGACTGATAGAATCATGCTCTATGATTTTAAGCGTCCTAACCGTGTCTCAAAAGAGCAACTTCGAGCCATCAAAGGTATTCATGACAAAATGTCACGAAACTTAGCCTCTCATATCTCCACAGTGATGCGTTCTATCATTGAGATACAACTCCAATCTGTTGATCAAATGACTTATGGTGAGTTTTTAATGTCTCTGCCAAGTCCAACAAGTTTTAATATATTTTCACTAAAACCCCTTGATGGTAGTGCAATTTTAGAAATTAATCCTTCCATCGCCTTTCCCATGCTAGATCGTCTTCTTGGAGGAAAAGGGGAGAGTTATGATGGTGAGAGAGAATTAACAGATATTGAACTCAATCTTATGGAAACTATTTTAAGGCTCATTATGAGCAAGCTCAAAGATGCATGGGGAGGAGTAACTGAACTCTATCCTCTTGTTGAGTCTAAGGAATCAAGTCCAAATGTTGTACAGATCGTGGCACAAAATGAGATTGTAATTATGATTGTTCTTGAGATTACAATTGGAGAGACAAGTGGAATGATAAACTTGGCATACCCTGTAATATATCTTGAGCCCATACTCTCAAAGTTAGCAAATAAAGATATCATGTTAGGAGAGACTAGTGCAAAGAAGAGTCGAAACAGTGAACTTAGAGAGTTACTAAAGCGAGCAGATATTGTCAATGAAGGTATTTTAGGGGAGACTACACTAAATATCAAAGATTTGCTCTCATTAGAGAAAGGAAGTATCATCAGACTAAATCAGCCTGCATCTGATACAGCTATCATCTCAATAGATAAAAAAGAAATTTTTGAGGCAACAATGGGGATACACAGACACCATAAAACACTTAAAATTACAAAACTAATCAAAAATGATAAAGATGAAATAAAAGAAATTTTGCAAAAATACGAAGAAGCAAAACTACAAAAAAGAGAACAAATGAAAAAAAAGGTAGTTAATGAATAATTTTATAAACCTTCTCATAACAGAAACTGTATCAGTTATCGAAGGCTTAACAGGACAGACACCTGAAATAAAGTTTGACAATGAGCAAAATATTGATGATACTTTTATGGTTGAATCTAGTATGGCACTTGCTACTTTAAAATGTGAAACTGGAGCACTTGCTTTTGCTATAGATGTCTCATTGGCAACTGCACTTGGTGATATGATGTTAGGTGGTGAGGGCGAAGCACAGACAAGTATGGGAGAGGATGAGATAGATGCAACAAAAGAGATAATATCCAATATCTTAGGAGCAGTATCAACAGCACTCGGTGCACAAAATGATCTTCCCAATCTTAGTTTTGAAATTGAAAATATAGAGTTTTTAGAAGAAGGGTCAAACTTTGATGCATTTTCTAAATTATACAGTATGCACATGAGCATTGCAAATATAGAGTCAAAACTATATTTAGCTGGAACTTCAGATTTTATCTCAAATTTTGAGCTTGTAGGTACTGATATTGATTGTGAAGATAAATCTATGGAACAAGGAGATATTGCACTATCTCAAGATGAACTTAAAAACATGGATCTTCTTATGGATGTCCAACTTCCTATTCGTGTGCGAATCGGAACTAAAACGCTTCTCTTAAAAGATGTACTCAACATGGATATAGGATCGGTTATTGAGCTAGACCAACTTGCAAATGAGCCTTTAGATGTACTAGTAGGTGAAAAAATTATAGCAAAAGGTGAAGTAGTAATAGTAGATGGAAACTTCGGTGTTCAAATCGTAGAGATCGGTACTCCAAAAGAGATACTGTCACAACTAAGATGAGAAAAAAACCTAAAAATAGATTTATAAATGATATCGAAAAAGATGATATTTGGAGTGTCTTCAAAGTCATGTCAGATTTTGTCAAAGGTTTTGAAGAGCTTAAAGAGCTAGGACCTTCTATCACCGTATTTGGAAGTGCTAGAAGTTCACAAGATGCCCCCTACTACAAACAGACTAGAGAATTATGTCACACACTCTGTTCAAATGGCTACAACATCATCACTGGTGGAGGTGGTGGCATCATGGAAGCTGCCAACCGTGGAGCATATGAATGTGGAGAATGTGAATCGATTGGCTTAAATATCGCCCTACCCCAAGAACAAGAACCAAATCATTACACCACAACAGAGCTAGGCTTTGACTACTTTTTTGCACGAAAGGTCATGCTTGTAAAATACTCTTTTACCTATATCATTTTCCCCGGTGGTTTTGGAACAATGGATGAACTTTTTGAAGCACTAACACTGATGCAGACTAAGAAAATTTCTCAAGTTAAAATAATCCTTGTTGGAACCAAATACTGGAATCCTCTTTATGACTTTATAAAGAACTCCATGTTGAATGAAGGTGTTATCAGTAAAGAGGATCTAGATTTGATATATTTGAGTGACAACCTTGATGAAATTGCAGATGAAGTGGATAAATTACTCATCACTCATACCAACAATCTCAAAGGTTGCGGGCAAGATAAGGGGGAATATTACGAAAGTTTGGTAGAATTTATATCAAATCGCAAAAAGTGAGATAAAAATACCAAATGAAAAAAGTTCTAGTTGCCATGAGCGGTGGCGTTGACTCTACCGTTGTTGCTTATCTACTCAAAGAAAAAGGGTATGAGATAGAGGGAGTTTATATGAAACTTCATGACTCCCCAGCGTATCATCAGAACAATATCCAAAAAGTAGAAAAAGTAGCCAACTTCTTAAATATCAAATACCATGTACTAGACTTATCAAATCGTTTTAATGAAGCAGTTTTTATGCCATTTGTGCAAACATATAAAGAGGGACTCACTCCAAACCCATGTGTACTTTGTAACAGAAATATCAAACTAGGAGCACTTTTAGACTTTGCAAAAGAGGAAAAGTTTGACTATCTTGCAACGGGTCACTATGCACAAATTAAAGAGGGTTTTATCGCTGAAGCTGTTGATAAAACAAAAGATCAAAGCTATTTTCTCTCAAATGTTAAAAAAGAGGCTCTTAATTCTGTACTGTTCCCACTTGGAGGCATGTTAAAAGAGAATGTAAAAGAGATAGCTAGAGGTATTGAAATCTTAAAATCATTTGCTGAACAAAAAGAGAGTAGCGAAATCTGCTTTGTTGAAGATACTTATCTTGAAGTCTTACAAGATCATATCGATATCGAACAACCAGGAGAGGTACTAGATGATGAAGGAAATATCGTAGGAACACATAAAGGCTACATGCACTATACCATTGGAAAACGAAAAGGTTTTACCGTCCACGGTGCACATGACCCTCATTATGTAACAGCAATAGATCCTAAAAACAATCAAATTACCGTCGGTACTAAAGAAAAATTAAATGTATTGACTTTTGAAGTGAATGAACTTAACATGTTTATCGATAAAAAAAGATTTGAATGTTCTGTTAAGATACGATATAGAAGCCCAAAGGTAGAGTGTGAAGTAATTATTGATGGTGATACAGCAATTGTAAAACTATTTGAAAATGTGCAAGGGTTAGCACCAGGACAAGCAGCGGTTTTTTATGATGAAGATAGAGTTGTAGGCTCTGGATGGATTATTGGGCAAATTAAGGAGCGATAGATGGATTTTAGTGAAGTATATGAAAAATTAGGGCTGTTTTACTTAGGAAAAGAGATAGACATTAAAAGTGGAGAACCAACAGATAACCTACTTTTAGTAAAAAATAAAAACTTAACCACCCATGCTGCTATCATTGGTATGACAGGAAGCGGAAAAACAGGTCTTGGAATTTCCATGATTGAAGAAGCAGTTTTGGATAAAATCCCAAGTATCATTATCGACCCCAAAGGAGATATGGGAAATCTTCTTTTAGCTTTTGATGATTTTGACCCAAAAAAGTTTGAACCTTGGGTTGACGAGGGAGAAGCTGAAAAAAAAGGGATGAGTCGTGAAGAGTATGCACAAGTAACAGCACAAAAATGGGAACATGGAATCCTCAGTGCAAACCAAAACAGAGAGAGAGTAAAACGCTATATAAACGGTGCGGACTTTACAATTTTTACACCAGGAAGCTCTTCTGGAATTCCTATATCAGCGCTGAGTAGTTTTGATGCTCCTTCTGTTGAAGTTTTACAAGATAGAGATACTTTTTCGTATCTTTTAAACTCCACCGTCACTTCTATCCTTGCACTCATCGGGATAACAGCAGACCCCTTAAAAAGTAAAGAGTTCTTACTCCTTACCACACTCTTTAACCACTTCTGGAAAAAAGGGACAAACTTAACACTAGAGGAACTCATCGGACATGTTGCCAATCCGCCATTTGAGAAAATTGGCGTTTTAGCACTTAAAAGTTTTTATCCACAACACGAAAGACTCAAACTTGCGATGCTTTTAAATAATGTTTTAGCAAGCCCTACTTTCGCTGCATGGCTTGATGGAGATCCTCTTGATATCGAGTCACTTCTCTACACAAAAGATGCAAAGCCAAGAGTTTCAATTCTCTCCATAGCCCATCTAAACGACAATGAAAGAATGTTTTTTGTAACCCTATTTTTAAATAAGTTCATATCATGGATGCGTGCTCAAAGCGGCACAAGTTCTCTTCGTGCGATGCTTTACATGGATGAAATTTACGGATTTTTTCCAGCTACTTCCAATCCACCGTCAAAAAATCCGATGTTATTACTTCTAAAGCAGGCTCGTGCTTATGGCATTAATATCACACTAAGCACACAAAATCCTGTAGATTTGGATTATAAAGGACTTTCAAATATCGGTTCATGGTTTATCGGACGATTGCAGACCAAACAAGATATCGAAAGAGTCATCGACGGACTTATCAAAAGTGGCTCGGAGGCGATGGATAAAAAGAGCATTAGTGCACTTTTAGCAAATTTACAAAAGAGAGTCTTTTTATTTAAAAGTGCACATAGGGATGAAATCTCACTTTTCTCCACGCGTTGGGTCATGTCATACTTAAGAGGTCCACTCTCTAAACCTCAAATCGAGCTTTTAATGCATGATAAAAAAGAGGCACTCAAAGCCCAAGAGAAAGAGCCAGTTATCACGATGAAAGAGAAAAAATCTTTGGGTTCCACTCCACCGCTACTATCTGATGAAATTGACCAGTATTATCACATGCCAAAAATTACGGAAGCTCCAGAGTTTGAACCCTATCTTGTAGCCAATGCAACGATAAGATATTATAACGCCAAAAGAGCAATTGATGTTGAGGAAGAGTTTTATTATAAATATTTTATCGATGTTCGAGATAAAGAGATTGATTGGGAAGAAGGAGATAACAACGCAGATGATTTCGAACTCTATGATATTAGTAGCGTCGAAAACTCTAGCTTTGCTCAAATCCCACGCTTTATCTCTGAAGCTGATGACTTGGATGAGTTGGAAAAAGAGTTTACCAATCATCTCTACCATGAGAAACTATTGACACTTTATAAAGTTGCAGCTCTAAAGGTAGAGTCAGAAGTGGATGAAAAGATACCACAGTTTAAAATTCGTATCAATGATATACTTCGTATCAAACAAGATGAAGCGTCAGAAAAATTAAGATATAAATTTGAAAAGAAAAAAACAACTCTGGATAAAAGGTACCAAAGAGCCATCGAAAAACTTGAAAAAGAGGAAGCAGATGTCAGTAACCGTACCACAGATACTGTTTTGGCATTTGGCATGACTATCTTGGATGCTTTTTTAGGTAGAAGTACCGTTAAAAGAAGTACCGCAAGCCGTGCAGGAAGTACGATAAGAAATGCACGAAAAATGTACAGCGAAAAGGATGATGTTACTATAGCTGAGCGTAAAGTCTTAGAAGTTGAAGAAGATATTGAGTTATTGGCAGAGGAGTTAGAGGCTGAGATAGATAAAATTAGTGAAGATTTTGAAATCGAGAATTATGAGATAGAGGAATTTTATATCAAACCAAGACGCAGTGATATATATAATGTTGAGATGATTTTACTTTGGGAGAGTAGAGCTTGATCGACAAATCACAAAAGCTCTTAAACCCTGACTCAAAAGATTTTTGTATGCTTGATTATGAGTGTGCATATATCCCCGATAATAAAGTGAGGATGAACTACAAATATGTCCAAAATGCAACCAAAGAGTTTAACACCGCCGTAATTCATAGGGGTTGGAGAAGATTTGGACACTACTACTTTCATCCTATCTGCGAGGGTTGCAATGAGTGTAAAAGCCTTCGGATAAATGTAAACCAATTCACCATGACAAAATCACAAAAAAAAGCAAAAAGTAGAAATAAAGATACACAGATCATCGTACAAAAACCAACAATTTCCCAAATGCATCTAGAACTATATAACAAATATCATAATTTCAAAAGCCAAAAAGATGGATGGAAACAAAAAAGTATCTCTTCACGAGACTACATGGAAAACTTCGTAGAGGGTGCTGGAGAGTTTGGAAAAGAGGTACTTTATATCAAAGACCAAAAACTCATCGGCGTGGACTTGATAGATGTGATGGAAGACGGCATAAGCTCTATCTACTTTTTCTACGACCCTGATTATGCACGACTCTCTTTAGGAACATACTCTTTGATATATCAGATAGAGTTAGCAAAAATCTTAGATTTGGAGTGGATTTATCTAGGATATTGGGTTGATGGCTGTCAAGCATTTGCTTATAAACCAAACTTCAAACCACAACAAATACTTCATGGGTTTCCAGATATCAATACACTAGCTTCATGGAGTGATATCTCATAAATCTAACGGACTAATAATCTTTGCCTTATTCATCTCCGCTACAACATGCGTATAAATCATCGTAGTCTCCACACTTTTATGACCCAACAACTCTTGAATACTCCTCAAATCAATCCCACTTTGTAACAGATGCGTTGCGTAGGAGTGACGAAAAGTATGAGAAGTGACTCGTTTGTGAAGTTTTGATTTTAAAGCGGCTACTTTTATATTTCTTCCTAAAGTTGTTGAACGCATATGATGACGTCTTTTAATCTGTGTGCGAGGGTCAACCGAAATACTATTCATCGGAAACAAATACTGCCATTTAGTTTCATTTTTTGCACTTGGAAACTTTTTCTCTAAAGCATAAGGCAAATAAACTGACCCAAAACCATTTTTTAAATCTTTTTTATGTAAATCTTCAACTATATCAACCTGAATTTCCAATCTCTTTTTAAGTATCATAGGCAGAGGAATAGTCCTATCTTTTAATGACTTACTATCCCAAATATAGAC
>JAOZKZ010000082.1 GCA_029935075.1 Campylobacterales bacterium | reverse complement strand
CACGGTTCATCTGTGCGTGGGCACTCTGCCGAGGAGCCCATAGCGGGTAGCGTAGCAAAAGGGACTTGTTCCTTTTACGTTATCTAATAGAAATTCCGCTTAAGCGTAATAACGAATCAGTTTCTGGTTTTTTCCCACTAAAAGCGATAAAACTATCCATCGCAGGTCTACTTCCACCCATAGCTAGTACTTCATCATAATATCTTTTTGAGATAGCCTCGTTAAAAATTCCTTGGTCGATAAATTGAAAAAATGCATCCGCACTTAAAACCTCTGCCCATTTATAGCTATAATATCCAGCAGCATAGCCGCCAGCAAAAATATGTCCAAATCCCCATTGAAATTTATTGTAATGAGGAGGTTTTATTACCGAGTATTGTTCTCTAAGTCCATCTAAAATCTCTTGAACTTCTTTTGCACTATGTTTCCCTTGATGGATTTTCATATCAAAAAGTGAAAATTCCACTTGACGCATCATGCCAAGTGCAGACTCAAAGTTTTTAGAGATTTTTAACTTTTCAATCATCTCATCACTTAAAACTTCTCCGCTTTGATGATGAATTGCAAATGCCTTTAAAACCTCTGCCTCATAAGCAAAGTTCTCTAAGAATTGACTTGGAAACTCTACAGCATCCCACTCTACACCATTTATACCACTCACATAAGGTTCTTCTACTTTACTTAACATATGATGCAAGGCATGTCCCATCTCATGAAAAAGTGTTACCACATCGCTAGGTCTCAAAAGTGATGAATTCTCTTTTGTTGCCGTCGCAAAATTTCCGACTATATACGCAACAGGCAAGACTTTTTCGCCTTTACTGTTCACATGGTGGGTTACCCAGTCATTCATCCATGCCCCACCTCGTTTTCCCTTTCGAGCTTCCAAATCAACATAAATTCGAGCAACTGGTTTATCATCTTTAAATAGTTCATATGCTTTTGCACTCTCATGCCATGTTTTTGCCGTGCTCTCTTTAAACGAAATTCCTAAAAGTTTCTCTACAAAATCAAATAGACCTTTAACAGATCGCTCTTTTTCAAAATAAGGCATATACGCTTCATCAGCAACATCCAAAGAGGCAATTTTTAACTTTTCACTATAATAAGCCACATCCCATGACGCTAACAACCCTTCAAAACCTATAGAGTTTGCAAACTCTTGAAGTGCTTTAAACTCTTTTTGGGCTTGAGGTTTACTATTGTTAGCAATCTCTTCTAAAAATTCTATAACATCTTCTGGCTTATCCGCCATTTTTGAAGCAAGAGAAAGTTGTGCATAATTTTCAAATCCTAAAATTTTTGCCTCTTCATCACGAAGTGCTAAAACACTCTCGATAATTGCATCATTTTCAGGAGCTCTTGTTGTATAAGCCTTATAAAGTTTCTCTTTTAAAACTCTATTTTTACTATAAGTCATAAATGCGACAAATGATGGTTGTTGCAGCGTAAACTTATAAACTGTTTTCCCATCAACTTCTTCTTTTGCACTATCAAGGTCAGGCTTTGGCAACTCTTTAACATCTTCAAAGTCCGAAACTTCCATCTCATAAGCATCAGTAGCTTTCATAAGATTTTGTGCAAAATTTGTCGTGGCTTCACTAGTCTCTAGATTTATTTCTGCCAATCTCTTCTTTTTATCATCAGCTAATCCCACACCACTCAACTCAAATGACTGTATTGCGTCTTTTAAAACTTTATTTTGTTCATAGTTTAAACTTCTCTTTTCTAACTCCTGTATCAATTTAAAAGCTCTATAGATATCTTCATTTTGACTCATTTTTGTACTATATTCTGTTAAAACTGGAAGAAGGGAATTATAAACTTCTTCAGTTTCAGGGGTATTATTTACATAGTTTAAATGTGAAATAGGAGTAAAATAAAACTCTAAATCAGATGACAACTCTTGATATGGTGTCAAAAAGTTTTGATACGTTTTGGAAGAGACCTCTAACAGCTTCTCTATCTCTTTTTCATTGTTTTCAATAATATCTAAAACTTTTTGTTTATGTTCCTGTAAATTTTCGTTGGTTAAGTTAAACTCTTTAAAACTCATATACGACCTTTTTATTTTTATATTACTATAAATCGGCATGAAATTGGGTTAACCCCCTTAAATCTATGAATATTAAATATACTTTACCAATGTAAAAATTCATATCTCTTATGTGTATCTTTTGGTAACTAAGTCAAAATAAAAAATATAACTATTTAAAGTTAATAATATTTTCCATTAAAACAGTTAAAAAACCATCACTAAATCCGATTGTTAGCTAAAGGATTTAGTATGAATTATCTATCAAAAACTATTACAGCACTACTATTGAGTTGCATAACACTTCAGGCAGAGGATGATTTCTTTCGTAAAGCTAGACAAGCCAACATCGATAGTGAAAACAAAATTGAAAAAGCATATCATGCAGTGAGTAAAATTTTATCTGAGCAGAAAAAAACAAACCATGTAAAAACTGCTACATTTAAAAAATTACCTCTAAAAACAAACCATGTAAAAACAACTTTTACGCAGTTAGTACCACTCTTACATCCAGAAATTAGCTCTACCATTGACACTTCTGTATATGCCAAAAATATCATCTTGTCAAAAGATGAAACGATAGCGTATATTGCTGATACACGAAGTGGTGTACAAATCGTAGATACACAAAAGTCTAAGATCATAAATAAGCTGGATACTCCCGGCTCAGCAATGGATCTTGAAATTTCAGAAGATCAAAGATATCTTTTCGTTGCAGATAAAGACGCTGGTATTCAGATAATAGACATCCAAAATCCAAATGATACTTATATCGTGGGATCTTTAGAAACTCTAAGTGATGCAAAAAGTATCGCACTCTCGGAAGACAATAGATATCTATTTGTAACCAATGAAAATTCAGGTCTTGTAATCGTTGATGTACAAAACAAAACGAAACCAAGAAAAATTGCACATATAAGAACTAAAGGTTATGCTGAAGATATCGCTTTGAGTTTGGATGGCAAACATGCCTTTATCGCTACGGGTGCGTTTGGTCTTCAAGTTGTAGATATAAGAAACATCACCAAACCTCGCACGATTGCAAAGCTAGACACTCCTGATTATGCCCAAGGTATCACCCTCTCAAAAAATGCGAATTATGCTTTTATCGCAGATAATAAATCAGGAATGCAAATCATAAATTTGGCAAATCTACACAGTCCAAAAATTGTATCTTCACTCAAAACACAAAATCAAGCAACAAGCATTACCCTCTCAAATGATCAAAAAACCGCTTATATCGCTGATTATGAATCAGGAATGCAAGTGGTTGATATCTCAAATATCTATAAACCACAGCTAACACACACACTTGATACAAAAAGTTATGCAGAAAATATTAAACTCTCTAAAGATAGTCATAAAGCTTATATTGCTGATGGGTGGTCTGGTTTGGTCATTGTAAATATTTAATTAAAGAACAACTAGTGTAGAGTAGCACTTGACACTTGTTATATTTACTGCTATACTTACGATAGTTTTTTTAAGGAGACTATCATGAGTATCAAAATGGCTGAGTTAACTGAGCTTAGTAAAACCTCAAAATCCACAATCCTCTATTATATCAAAGAGGGATTACTGCCCCAACCCCAAAAACCTAAACCAAATGTACATCTTTATGACGATAGTGCCGTTTCAACTATTCGCTTTATCAAATACTTACAAGAGAGCCTGCACTACACAATATCTGAAATTAAATCCATTATCCAAGATAATAAGATTGACTTTAGAAATGAGAGTGAAACCGTTATCAACTATCTTATCGCGATAAGTGGAAAAAATAGAGAAGATGAGATTAAAGATATTTTACAAAAAGCCCAAAAATATGAAGTCAATCGAGAACTTTTTGATGCCTATGAGCAGAAAGCAAAAGAGTTAGCAGCCCTAGAGTACAAAATGGGAGCTCAACTCTTAACTCAAAATAGTAATAACGATAAGAATGACCTTCATAAACTGATTTTTGATATTATTTTAACTTATAAACCATATATTTTTAACCAAGCTACACTTAGAGAACATAAAGTAAGAGTCTACGAAAATACAAAGGGACAACAATCATGAAAGAGATACTAAAATTAAAAGGTGTATTACCCTACATTGCTGTAATATTTATCAATGCAATTGTTGATTTAGGGGATAAAATCCTTTTACAAAATACCATCTTTAAAATTTATGACGGTTCAACACAAATCATTCTGACCGCCCTTGTAAATGCATTGGTTCTTTTACCTTTTGTGATGTTCTTTACCCCTGCCGGCTTTTTAAGTGATCGTTTTAGAAAAAACTGGATTTTACAACAATCTTCAAAACTAGCCCTTGGTATTGTCATAGCAATTGCGATTAGTTACTTTTTCGGACTCTTTAAAATTGCCCTATTCCTTACTTTTTTACTAGCATTTCAAAGTGCGATTTTTTCTCCTGCAAAGTATGGTCTCATCAAAGAGCTTTTTGGAAAAGATAGACTTACTGAAGGTAATGGTATCGTTCAAGCGGTCACCATCATCGCAATACTACTAAGTTCCCTTCTTTTCTCTTTTGCCTTTGAAGGACTTACTGATGGAAAAGAGATTACAACCTCTGACATACTAGAACATATCTGGCCGATTACTTTGATACTTGTTGGACTTGCAACACTTCAAGTGTACCTTACGAAAAAAATACCTTCTTATGTAGAGGGTGATAAATCTTTAACATTAAAGAAAAAGAAGTATCTGAGATTTGGCTATCTTGTAGACAATCTCAAACTTGCTGCTTCAAATAGAGTGATTTTAGAGAGTATCGTAGGACTCTCGATCTTTTATGCGGTTGCTCAAGTCATCTTAGCAATCTTTGGGGTACATTTAAAAGAGGTTGCTGAAGTTCATAATACTGTGGTCGCACAAGGTATCATGGCATTGGCTGGAGTGGGTATCGCCGTTGGTTCACTTCTCACTATAAAGTTATCAAAAAACTATATTGAAACCGGTCTACTTCCTATTGGGGCGATTGGAGTGGGAGTGATGATAGCACTCATCTCAAAATCAACTTCACTTTATATTTTAGGTGCAGAGTTTTTTATCTTTGGTGTTTTTGGTGGTTTTTTGATTGTTGTACTCAATGCCTTGATACAATATAGAGCCCATGAGCATGAGCTTGGTCGGATTATGGCCGCAAGTAATTTTTCACAAACTTTTTTAATGCTGGCATTTTTACTTATTACCATGATTACAGCACTAAATGAAGTTTCAATCAGTTCAATTTTTAACTTCTTACTCGGAGTTATTATAGTGGGAGCACTTTATACCTTTATAACGCTGCCTCAATTTTTACTTCGTTTAGTCTTTAAAGTAACAGCACACTTTAGATACTCCCTTCATACACATGGTATAGAAAACTTCCCAAAAGATGGTGCGGCCCTTCTTTTAGGGAACCATGTAAGTTGGATTGATTGGATGGTGTTATCCATCGCAGCTCCTAGACGGGTTAGTTTTGTGATAGAGAGAAGCATTTATGAGAAGTGGTATTTAAAACCAATATTTAAATTTTTTGGGCTTATCCCCATTTCTACAAGAGCATCTAAAGAGGCGTTTAGAGATATCAAAGCAAAACTTGACGAGGGTAAAATCGTTGCCCTTTTCCCTGAGGGTTCTATCACAAGAACGGGGCATTTAGGAACTTTTGCTAAAGGATTTGAACTCTCACTCAAAGACTCTGATGTTCCAATTATCCCTTTTTATATCCGTGGACTTTGGGGAAGTCGATTCTCTTATGCCCATAAAAAGCAAAAAGAGAATGTCATGAAAAGAGATAGAGATGTGGGTGTCTCTTTTGGAACGCCGTTACCTAGCACAACATCTGCAGATGCACTTAAAAAAGTGATATTTGAACTCCAAATCGAGTCTTGGAGCGAATACATTGACAAACTTGAACCGCTACCAAATGCATGGTTAAAAATGGCTAAAAAGCAAGGTGGGAAACTGGCAATCGCAGATTCTACAGGTGCAAAACTTGGAGCACAAAAGTTTGCTGCTGTTGTTAAAACATTTGCAGCAGAAATTGATAAAAGATCTCATAATGAACAAAATATCGGTATCGTTATGCCCTCTTCTGTGGGTGGTTCTATCATTAACATGGCAACACTTATGCTGGGTAAAACGATTGTAAATTTAAATTATACTGCAAATGCTGAGTCACTAAAACATGCGATAAGAATGGCAGATATCAAAACCATCTACACCTCCCAACAGTTTTTAGTCAAACTAAAAGCAAAAGGTATGGATATAGAAGAGACACTTTGTGAGGCAAACATCGTTTTTGTAGAAGATATCAAAAAAGATATCAAGAAAATTGATGTCTTAAAGAACTGGGCAGTAATAAAGCTCTTACCCATATTTTTAGTCGAAAAACTATGGATAAACAAAGTCAAGATAGATGACACCGCTGCAATCCTATTTTCTAGTGGTAGTGAAGGTATGCCAAAAGGAATTGAGTTAACCCACAAGAACTTTATGGGAAATATCAAACAGTTTGGTTATATGCTCAACTTCAAAGATGATGACATTATCATGGCAACACTGCCGACTTTTCATGTATTTGGATTGACAGTTACTATGCTAGCTCCTTTAATTGAAGGTGTGCCACTTATCGCTCAACCAGATCCAACTGATGCAGAGGGTGTGGGAAAATTGGCAGCTGAACATAGAGCTACCCTACTCTTTGGAACATCTACATTTTTTAGGATTTACGCTAAAAATAGAAAACTTATCCCTCACATGTTTGAGAGTATCCGTTTTGTAGTTGGTGGAGCTGAAAAAGTGTCTGAAGATGTACGTCACAGCTTTAAACAGAAATTTGGATTGGATATCTATGAAGCTTATGGAGCAACAGAAGCAACACCAGGAATCAGCTCAAATATTCCTGATATGTTAAATATAAAATATTGGAATGTACAGATTGGTCAGAAAAAAGGGACGGTTGGCATGCCTCTTCCTGGTTCTGCTTGTAAAATCGTAGATCCTGATACCTATGAAGAGTTACCTGTGGGCGAAGCAGGAATGATCATTGTTGGTGGAACACAAGTGATGAAAGGGTATTTAAATGACCCTGAAAAAACTAAGGAAGTGATTATCGAAAGAGATGGAATCCGCTGGTACATTACGGGGGATAAAGGAAAACTAGATAAAGATGGATTTTTAACTATTGTAGATAGATACTCTAGGTTTGCAAAAATTGCAGGTGAAATGGTCTCTCTTGGAGCCGTAGAAGAAGCAATAAGAGCAATAATTCCAGAAGAAGTAGATATCGTAGCAGCCAATGCACCTGATGCAAAAAAAGGTGAAAAAGTGGTACTTCTTTATAATGGTGAAATACAGGAGAAGGAACTTAAGGATATGATCAAGCAATCCTCTTTAAACCCACTCATGCAGCCTTCAGCGTATTATTTCCTTGAAGAGATGCCAAAGCTTGGAAGTGGAAAAACAGATCTTAAAATGGCTAAAAAACTAGCGACCCAACTAAGCAGTTAAGCATGGTAGATATCCATGCCCATCTGCTCAGTTCAGATGTAAAGTTTGATAGGTTTTATGACAAGATTGCAATTAAGTTTTTTGCTTCAAAACTAGGCATGGATGCAAAAGAGTTAATAGAAAATCCCTATGAAGCTTATACCGCAGGTCTGATGAAAAATATTCGAGAATCAAAACATCTCTCAAAAACAGTTCTTTTTGGAGTGGATGCAAGAGTTGATGAAAAAGGAAAGATTCTTCATAAAGATATCACAGTATGTGCAACAAATGAAGACATGTTAGAACTTTATCAAAACAACAAAGATATTGTTATTCCCTTTTTCTCAATAAATCCTTTGCGACCTGATGCTTTGGATTTAATTGACAAATATACAGAACTTGGTTTTAAAGGTGCAAAATTTTTACAAAATTATTGGGGAGTTGACACAACAGATGTGCGATTTAGACCCTACTTTGAAAAATTAAAAGAGAAAAACTTACCACTTATTGTTCATATTGGAAGTGAAAGTTCCGTGCATTCGTTTAAAGCATGTGAAAGTATTGAGATGCTTGACCAACCACTTGAAATCGGCGTCAATACTATTTGTGCTCACATGGCATTAAGCTATACACCACTAGGAATCTTTAAAGCACTTTCACAAAATCCTAAACATTTTAATGAGGAGTATTTTCAACTTTTAGAGATGTTAGAAAACCATGACAACCTGTATGCTGATATCTCTGCACTTCTAACCCCTGTAAGAGCAAAAGTTCTAAGACACTTATCTTCCCAAACCAATATCCATGATAAACTGCTTTTTGGGACTGATTTTCCTGTCCCTTTTACTACAGTACTAAACAGTCATAATCTACCCTTTAAGAGAAGATTTGAAATTTCAAAGACAAAGAATCCTCACGACAGATATGCAGAGGTCATGTTAGAATATTTTCCAAGAGAGAATCCTATTTTTACAAACCATAATAAAATATTAAAGTTGTGATATAATTAAATAATTTAATTTATAGGATTTATCATGCGTATTATTTCATTGGCAATTTTAAGTGCACTACTATTTAGCGGATGCCTTTTTTCTAAAAAACGAAACAAAACAGAAAAGCCACCTATCATCACACGAAATCTCACCATAAACCAACAAGCACTTATAGTGGGTGTTAATGACTATAAAGGTACAGATAAGGATTTAGTCGGAATTGATCTTGATGTTGAGAAAATGAACAAACTTTTCACTAGTTGGGGATTTGAGGTGAAAATCCTTCAAGATTCCAAATCAATGGATTTTCAAAAAAGCATAGTTGAATATGCAAACACGCTGAAAACTGATGATGTATTTATACTCTATTTCAGCGGACATGGAAGCTCAACCGTTGATAGAAGTGGAGATGAGTTAAATGATGATAGAGATGAGCTGATGGTGATAAGTGATGGAATGAAAAATCTTTTTATACTTGATGACAATATAGACAAATACCTAGATAAAATAGAAGCTAGAAAACTCATCATTTTTGACTCATGCAATAGTGGTACAGTCAATAGAAGCTATGTTGCAAGTAGTGATAACAAAGTAAAATACATACCAGCCCCAGCAGATGTTGGAGATAGCGAATATGATGGCTCTATACCTATGCAATCTTTTCTCACACCTCAGATATCTGGTCCTTCTCTATTTTTTGCAGCATGTAGAGACAATGAAAAATCTCTTACCTCAAAAAATGGTAGTCTTTTTACCAATACTTTTTTATCCTATATCTCTATAGAAAAGAGTGCAAAATTAATTCATCAACAGACACTTGAGAGTTTAAGTAGAAGTTTTCATCCAACACTTAGTGCCTCTAATGAACTTTTAAAAAACAGCACTCTCAAGTCATACTTAAAAATTAAAGTTGATTAACGATACAATTATTTATAAATTATTAAAAGGATAGTCACATGAGTATGATGGGAATGTTAGGAAAAGTAGCAA
>JAOZKZ010000081.1 GCA_029935075.1 Campylobacterales bacterium | reverse complement strand
CAAATGGTGGTGGAAAAACAACGCTTTTAAAATTGTTGCTTGGATTTTTAGAACCAACTTCAGGGAAAGTTGAAATTTTAGGTGCATCTCCCCTAAAAATGCGTCATAAAATAAGCTATCTTCCACAATATATAAACTTTAACATGGATATGCCAATAAATGTTTTAGATATCACGCTTCAAGGTAGACTCAAAAAATCTAAACTTTTTTATTCAAAAGAGGATAAAAAAATCTCATTAGAAAAATTAGAACTTATGAATGTAGGGCATCTAAAAGATAGAAAGATAAAAGACCTATCAGGTGGGCAGAGACAGAGAGTATTGTTAGCCCGTGCCTTAACAAAAGAGCCTGAAATCTTGATACTCGACGAACCAACTGCATCAATTGACCCTGAGGGACAAAAAGAGATTTACAACCTTTTAAAAGCTCTTCCACTCACAAAACTAATAGTAAGCCATGATATAAATATCCTCTTTGAAGGTGTTAATAAAGTAGCACATATCAATAAAACGCTACATCTGCACGACAGTGTTGACAATGACATACATCTCAAAGAAGGTCACTTTTGTGAGATGGAACTTCTTGACTATTTTAGGAATCATAAATGCTCGACTTGATGCAAAATGCGATATTCGCATCTTTTTTACTCTCTATCGCCATCGGAATTATTGGCTCACTTATGCTGATAAACCGTTCACATTTTATCGCTGCAAGTATTGCTCATGGGAGTTACGGGGGCATTGGTATAGCCATCTATTTTGGCTTTTCAATCTTACTTTCAACTACACTTTTTGCACTTTTTTTAGCACTAATTCTAGCTATGATAACTTACAAATACAAAGAGCGAAGTGACACACTCATTGGTGTTATATGGGCAGTTGGAATGAGTATCGGTATTATATTTACCGATTTAACCCCTGGTTATCATGTTGACCTTATGAGCTTTTTATTTGGCGATATTCTCATGGTTGCCAATGAAGATTTGTTTTTTATGCTTGGTGTTGATTTGCTTTTGATTGTTTCCATACTCTTTTTGTACCACCGATTTTTAGCAATCTCTTACGATAGAGATTTTGCTGAACTTCAAGGACTTCGAGTAAAAACAATTTACACTTTTTTAATGATTTTAATGGCTTTAACAGTTGTCATGAGTATACGAACGGTTGGGCTTATCTTAGTAATTGCACTTTTTAGTATTCCACCATTTGTAGCTGAAAAGTTGACAACAGACTTAAAACATATGATGATAGTATCGATGATTTTAGCATTTGGATTTTGTCTAGGTGGACTGTTTTTATCCTACCAATTTGACCTTTCCACTACACCTTCTATCATCTTAGTTGCTGCTGTGTTCTTTTTTGGGTCATTTTTTTACAAACAAAAGGGAGTATCATGAGAGGTATATTGATATCGATACTCATCGGTTTAGGTTTTTTTGGAGTTTCACTTTTTGGATTTAGTACCAACCATGCACTTTTAATTGCTGTTGTTGCTACACTTGTAACACTTTGGACAAATGGGGCATTACCCCTTGGCGTTGTTTCTCTACTACCTTTGATACTTTTTCCAGCCCTTGGCATCATAGATATCAAAGAAGTTGCACCAAACTACTCCAAAACGATTATCTTTCTCTTTATCGGTGGTTTTATGATGGCGATTGCAGTTGAAAAAATAGGACTTCATAAATATTTTAGTGCAAAACTACTCTCTTTGTTTCCAAAAACTTCAACAGGTATCATCTACGCTTTGGCTATCACAGCTGCACTTTTAAGTGCCCTACTCTCAAACACAACTATCACGCTGATGCTTATGCCAATTGGTCTATTTTTAACTGAGAACCTCAAATTAAAAGTTAGATTTTTACTTGCCATTGCTTATGGTGCAAGTATCGGAGGTATCATCACTCCAATCGGAACCGCACCAAACATGCTGCTACTTGGTTTTTTAGAAGAGAAAGGTTTAGAGGCTCCATCATTTGGGGAGTGGATATTTATGGTTTCTCCTGTTGCAATTTTAATGCTTATATTTGTACCTTATCTACTCTCTTTGAGTGTGAAAAATGAGTGCGTAAAAGAGATTAGTACAGAAATTCCTCCACTTGATGATACGCAAAAAAGATTATTATGGATTCTTGGTTCTTTAGCAGTTTTATTGCTATTAAATACTCCGATAAAACCTTATTATGGAGGATTAGGACTTAATGAGAAGCTTATCCTTTTGGGATACGGACTCCTAATGTTTATGCCTAAAATTGGCTTTATGGATTGGGATGATACGAGAAATCTTCCCTATGAAATTATATTTTTGTTTGGTGCAGGATTTTCTATTGCAACTGCTTTTTCACAGACGGGACTTGCTGCAGATATCGCACATAAGATTTCATTTATCTCCACTCTGCCACTTTTTTGGATGTTTCTACTTGTCGCACTATTTGTCAGTTTTTCAACTGAAGTGACAAGTAATACTGCATTAACCTCTATAGCATTACCCATTTTTTATGAGTTTGCAAAAGATATGGGAAGTGATGGAATTGTCATGATGATGGTTGCAACTATCGCCGCTTCTTATGCTTTCATGTTGCCAATTGCCACTCCACCAAATGCGATTGTAATGAGTAGTCGTGTTATAAAAGTTGGAACTATGGCAAAGGTTGGGGTTGTAGCAAATTTTATTGGGGTTTTTGTGGTAGCAATTGTAGGCTATTTCCTCTGGAGGTAAATAGCCTACAGGGATTATTTTACAGTAACCACTACACTATCGCAAGTTTTATTTCCTGCAAAATCTTCTATGGTCAATTTCAATTCATGTGAACCTTCTGTAAAAATCTTAGAAAATGTAGGAGTATGTGAGATAATTTCTCCATTCTCTTCCCATTTATATCCTATAAATTCATCTCTACACACAGCATGACCAGATAGAGTAACATTTTGCTCACCACTTACCTCAAAATCTGCACCAGCATCAGCGATTAATGGAATCTCAGACTCATCAATACCCACTAAAACACACAAACGCTCAAACGCTGTTAAGTTTTGTTCATCAGTTACAGTAAGTGTTGCTTCATATACGCCAACTTCTCCAAATTCACGCTCAAATGTACTCTCAGTGCTCATCGGACATCCATGTATGCTTGTCCATTGATAGGTGAGGTTTTCATCATCTCCATCTGGGTCATAAGTCCCAACAGATGTAAAATTTACAGTATCACATGGGTCTACATTAATTAGACCTATACCATCATTTACAACTACTACAGGAGGAAGAGGAGTTATCTCTTCTTCTATATTTGGTACATTAACATCCGAACCAGTTCCTACAACACTTGGTTTCTCAATTGGTGCACCTTTACTAATAGAAACATCAGCTTCACAACACGCTCCACCACAGCCTACAAGTCCAAATAAACCAGCAACTAATGCTGTTGTCTTAATAATTTTTTGTATTTTATACATTACAAACTCCTAATTTATATTACTCGTAGTATCGCCACTAAGTAAATAAACTTTATAGGAAAATTAAAAAATTAAATATATTAAATAAGTTATGAAGAGGTTGTGTCACCCAAAGGTGACACAAAGTAAATTAAAAGTTGTAAGTGAAGTAAACTTGGATATCGTTTACAGCATCATCAGCACTATCAACATCTGTATTAATTAATGCTAACGTCATATCTAAATTACCAACAGATGTTCCAGCAGTTACTGTAATTTCGTTTGTTGCATCTCCACTAGTTTGGTTTTCCCAGTTTGTATAGAAAAGTCCAAGATCAGCAATACCATCTAGTCCATATGTAGCAGTTATATTATATGCATCTGTATCACTTGCACCTTGACTACCAACATCCCACCAACCAGCAGTATAAAGTGGTGTTTGAGCACCGCCTAAGTTAACAAAGCCTAAAGTTCCAGAAGTTCCATCCATTTGATCAACTGTCGAGTAAGCAGCACTAACACCAAGTCCTGAATAATCATAACCTATCTTAACACCAATCGCATTACCATCTGAGTCATCAGCACCATCTAACATACCATACTGACCACCAAGTGTAAATCCAGCTACATTAGTCTCAGCTTGAAGCCATGCAACATTTGCAGTACTTGGAGCCACATAATACCAAGCTTGAGCATCTACAGTTGGGATAAGTTTTGTAACCGCACCAAAAGCATAAGCTCCCTCTTTTGTTAAAAAGTTATCAAACCCATCACCGATATTTTCAGCTTTAACAGTTGAACCACCGGCGATATTAGATCTTCCTACCCATGCACCAACAAGTGTAGTATCAGTTATATCTGTATTTACTGCTACTGCTGCATCATAAGTATTTTTAGCAATATTCCAAGTCTCCGTAAATACCATTGGAGTTTCAAGTGCTTGACGACCCACTACCATTGTAGTATTTGAGATACCATCTAGTAGATTAAACGAAAGATTTAAAGTATCGATCCAAACACCATCCGCTAAATCATCTCCATGATCTACCCAAGTACCAGCAACCAATGTGTTTTCAAGACCCATAGTAGTAACGCCAGTAACACCATAGTTTAATTTCACACAAGTATCACATGAACCAACAGAAGCAGATCCGCCTAACTGTACCGCTGCATTTCCATATGATGTACCTTTGTTAAAAAGGTCACTATCACTTGAATCATTTGTTCCATAAAATAGACTTGCACTTCCACCAAAACTTTCATTTTTAATTTCGGCATTTGCGGCTGTAACCATCATAGCGATTACCGCTAAACTTAATTTAATTTTGTTCATATTCAACTCCTTAATTTTGAAAAATACATCATTATGGTAACAAAAGTAAGGAGCTAATTAGACATGAAAGTGATTAAATTTTAAGCAATTATTGGAAATTCTATAATTATTTTACCCTCTTTGATAATAACCATCACATTTGCTTCAGATGCGAGTGCATGTAGAGCATTTGTATTTTGAATATCTACTTTATGGTTAATGACACTTACATTACAAATAGGATAAGATTTTCCATCAACTACCAAGTTTTGACCAATCTTTAACCTGACCATAATTTCAATCTCTTTACAATCAATATACTCTGTAAAAATACGATTTAAAAGCTTTAAAAAGCTCTGTATGTGAAGTTTCATCTCTGGGAGCGTTGGATCTAATGACTCTGTGATAAATACATCTTTATTTGCAAATATACTGTTTTTGGAAAGTTCCAAAAGTGCAAAAATATTTGTTGGGGTTACATCTCCTTTGGAAACATTAGCAGGTAAATTTATCATCTCTTTATAGAGTCTTAACCCTATCTTTTCATCATCCAAATATCCAACCAACAGAGCACAAAATGTGTATCTATCGTATCTAAGATAGACTTGGCTTCTTTGTATTCCAAAGCTTTTTGGTGCGTAATTTACAGCAAGTTCATAGAGTTTAGAAGGGGTAACAAAAGATAAAAGATACTCAGCTTCACGGTTATAATGAAGAAGTTTTCCACTACTACTAAAGACGATAAAAGGATTTAGGTCATATTCTAAAAATGTTTCATTGAGTGTTTTCATTTACTCTTCCAGTCCGTATTGGTTTATCTTTTTTCTCAAAGTATTTCTATTTATATTTAATGCTCCAGCCATTTGTAATTGACTCTTATATTTTGTGCGACTCGCTTTTATTAACGGTATCTCAAATATCTCTAAAAGCTCTTTATACTCATTTTTCTCATCCATTTTCTTTAGTAAAAATCCTTCAAGAAGCGTTTCTACTTGAGTCTCATTTATAGAGTCAAAAATCACACCTCTATAGATAGACTCTCGTAAAGAGATACTATTTTTTGAAAAATCTAGCTTGATATTATCAATATTTGTATCTGTACCAAAAAGTCTGTTTGCTACTTGTAGATAACTTTGAGAGAGAATTTCTAGGTCTTCTTCTCGTTCAGATAAAGGAAGTAAATCAATTCTTACTGCAAATTTTTCCCCAAAGCTCTCTTTCTCTTGTGTAGCGGTAGCAATAAGCTTGATATTATATTTCTCTAATTTTTCAATGAACTGTTTGATGTTATTGACTCTATCGATATCTGAAAGAATCAAAATCTCAAAATCTTCTAACTTAACACTACTGTTACTTATCATATCTTGAAATTCTACTGCATCGTAGGAAATTGCATCATGTGAAATAATGCGAGCAAGAGATTTTTTTCCTACCCCTACTTCACCAAATATCAAAACTTGAACTGGTAGAGTAGAGGCAAGTGTTGCCATGTTAAGTGCATTTTTTGATGCCACAGATTGTGCAATAAATTCATCCATACTTATCCTTATGGATGATATTTTACAACAAAGTGCCTAAATTTTAATCAATAAAGATAAGCAGTAGAGGCTCGAAATCCCACAGTAGGATCTTGAAACCCAACTCCATAATCAAGCTTTGCTGCTGAGATACCAACCAGTGTCTTATCATCAATAGAGTTTGAACCACCACGAGCGACAACAGCATAATCGTCTACATTGCCTTTTGTCCCATCAGAATTTACTATGATTGTATCTGTTGTTCCTGCTAACGATGAGCCGTCATGGTATTGTCCTGCACCTTCCATTTGACCAAGAGATGCACTTTGCCCTTCTAGAATTGGCTTCCACCATGATGGGATATTATTAATCGCATTATATTCATTTTTTCCAGAATCACCAGTTAAAAATCTATCTCCAATAGCCACCATACCCGATGTCCACTCAGCCACACCACCTGAAAGATCATATACATCTACTGCATAATCTTTAGGTACATTGGAATCCTCACCAAGAATTGAATTTTCTATCACAAATGTGCGTCTATTGTCTGTGCCATCTCTATCGCCCTGATAAAGTTGACCTTTACCAAGCTCTTTACTTGTCCAGTTTTTAGGATTATTGATAACCAATTTTACAAGATGCATCCACTGTTTTTCACTTGGAAGTAATATCTCATAACCACCCTCAATCTGAGAACTTTTTAATGATATTGCTGATTCAAGTGGACTAATATTTCTAACAGTTTTTCCAGTATCATTAAAGATTACTTGTGAAATACTCAAATCAGATGCTGGAGAATTTGTATATCCATTATCTAATGGTAACGATTTATTAAATCTTTTATATTCATCATTTGGATTGTAAACCCAAAAATTTTCTCTAATAAAATTTTGAATATTTGTAATATCACTTAAATCAATATTTTTGCTAGTTGTATTATCTTCCTTAGCTTCATAAACAGAGAGCCAAAACCCACTCTCTGTAAGACCATCCCCATCTACATCAAAACCACCGGGGATATAGACAAAATTATTTTCAACCATTATATTGCCCTGTCCACTCTCATAAATCCAAGATTGTTCTATTCCAGATTTGGTGAGCTTATCTATTCCATGACTTCTATCATCACCGCAACCTGTTATAAACAGTGAAATTATTGCTACTGTCACTATAAAATATATACTTTTCATCATTATTTCCTTAATGTATTACTGCTTCAATTCTTCGATTTTTCTCTCTACCACTTGCTGTATCATTATCCGCTATCGGGTTTAGATCCCCTTTTCCAACTGCTTTAATTTTAGAAGCACTTGCTCCATATTGTATAAGTAAAGCACGAACCGCTTGTGCTCTTTGGGTTGAAAGTGCTAGATTTTTTGCTCTATTTCCACTATTATCTGTATATCCTTCAATAGTAACTGATGCACTTGGATTACTTTTCAAATAATCTGAGAATCGTTTTACACTAGTTTTTGATGAGCTTGTAATTACAGCAGAATTTGACTCAAACCCAACTTTAATATTTTGTCGTTTTGTCTTTGTGAATGTACTCTTTTTTGCAACTGCTGCTACATGTGTCGGTTTTGCTGATTGTATTCCAGCATCTTCTATATAGCTTACCTCTTCAGGGATGACAATCGAACTTACTATCGTACAACCATGTAAATCTATCCTATCTCCTACTGGAGTGTGAGGACAATTATCTGAACCATCAGCTACTCCATCACCATCACCGTCAGCAACAATAGGTTTTTGATATTGTACTACTTGTTGAGGAGCTGAAATTTCTGGCAATACTCGTGCATTTTTATCAACTGAACCTCGGATAACTTCTACAAAAAGAGGAACATCGATACCAAGCATAAGTGCAAATTCATTGTCTTCATTGCTGCTACCAAACATCTGTAAAGCTTTAAACTCAGAAACTAAAGTCACACGATCAGTCAATGGATATCGTGCTCCAAAACCAGCTTGGATAAATGGATGACTTTCAAAAACTGGTGTATCATCAGGTACATACTCATATCCCAAACCACCCAAAAGATAAGGCTGAAAAGAGGTTCTATAGTAGCTATTTAAGTCCACATCATAAATCCCATTTATAGCCAATTGCCAAAGAGAACCTACCCCACCATTATCATCTTCATCGATACTAATATATCCTAGATCAATACGAGGTTTAACACTCGAAGGCACATCAAATGTCAAATCAGTAAATATTGAACCATTCTCAAAAGTCCAACCATCTTCATTGTCAATAGAGGTAAGACCTAATTTAAATCCAACTTGATGGTTTTCTACAGCTTCTAATGTACCATATGATAAAAGTAAAAGTAGAGAGCATTTAAGCAGTTTCTTCATGGTAACTCCTAATCAAAAAATTTGACTAGATTTTAACTAAAACTGCTTAAAAAGTAAATTATTTATGTTTTAGTAAAAAAATTATAAATTATCTTTAATAAGTTGAATTACTTTTGAAATCTCGTTTTTATCTAATTTTCCATTTTTAAAATAGAGAACTTTCCCATTTTTTCCAAAAACTACAATATTTGAAGCATCATCACCCAAAGACCATTTTTTAACAAGAACTTTTTTCTTATCTTTAACATAGAGTGCTTCAGGAAACTTTTCCTGCTTCTTTTTCAACAATGCCTCAATAATAATGTTTGGTTTCCATGTAGCTGCTAAGTTAACAACAGCAACTGAAGCATATTTAGTTTTATCAAATTTTGCAACTTTTAGAGCATCTGCAAATGCTTCATTAACATCTTTTTCATCAGGATCTACATAAAAAAGTACATGGACTTTACCATTTAACATGGACGAATTCCATGCATTTCCATCTACTTTTCCACCATTTTTACCATCAAGTATCACATCCGATGGAATTTCTCCTAACTGTAAACCAAACAACTGCATGCTGACTAAAATCAACCCTAATAAAATCTTTTTCATATAATAAACCTTTAAATTTTCGGCTTATTATACCACAGTTTAAGATTGAATTGATTTTACTGGAAGTGGAAACTTTAGTTCCACCTAAATAATGCTACTATTTTAATACAAACTTGAAGTAGCATTTTCTAATCCTTATCATCTTAAAGGTAATCTGCTATTTTCCAATTTTTCTTAACAGCAATATGCCCTAATATAGCAAATACAGAAAAAAGCATAGCTTCAAAAGCCACTTCATCAAGCTTAAATGCATAAACCCAACTTCCACCAAAAATCGCCATAAACAAAAA
>JAOZKZ010000259.1 GCA_029935075.1 Campylobacterales bacterium | reverse complement strand
TAGAATTTTATATTATATCTTTAATAGGCTTTTCTTGAATTATAAATATGTCCATCATCTGATGCATAATCCAAAAGAACTTTAACTGCATCTTCCCTCATAACCTCTGTAATCACTTCAATATTTCTCTCTTCTAAAGCTTGTTTCCAATCAGTTGCTTTAGCCCCTTCATCAAAACCTATTGCACGAACATCAGCATCATTTGCACCAGTAATAACACGGCGAATACCTGACCATGGAATTGCACCAAGACACATAGCACATGGTTCACTACTGATTACTAACTCATGCTCTGCTAAACCATCAGCACTTAAGTCATAAGTACCTAGTTTTTTCTGAGCCAATGCTATAGCTACCATCTCAGCATGAAGCATTGAAAGACCTTGTGTAGTTACAAGATTTACTCCAAGAGAAATTAATTTTCCTGTATCTTTTTCAAAAATTGCTGCAGCAAATGGTCCTCCAGTTTTTTCGGAAATATTCAAGCGAGATGCTTCTATTACATAGTTCATCCTATCTTCTGTGGTTTCTATATATGTGATATCCTTGATATAGTTTGAAATCCATTGAGGTAAAGAGAAGCTAACTGTAGATATTTGGGTACACATGTTTTTCCTTTAATTTGCTACAGATGAACTTCGCCTGATTTTTTCAAAATATATTTAGTCAGTAGTGAACCTGCCAATTCATGAACTATTGTTGTCGCAATAATATCAGAGAATAGGCTAAGTATATTGTATCATCTCTTTTTTTTTAAGTTTGATATAATATCAAAAGAAATTCAATGCAGAGGTAAATAGTCATGATAATCGATATTGTAGAGCTTACAAAGATTTATGGCAGTCAAAAAGTGGTTAATGCACTTACTTTGCAGATTCCAAAAGGGGAGATTTTTGGACTCCTTGGTCCTAATGGGGCAGGTAAATCTACTGCCATTCGGATGCTTTGTTCAATTATCAAACCAGATTTTGGAGAAGCAAAAATTGCAGGTTTTAATCTTTTTACCCAGCAAAAAGAGATAAAAAAGCGTATCGGTTATATGTCTCAAAATTTTGGACTTTATGGAGAACTTAGTGTCATAGAAAATGTGCGTTTTTATGCTAGTTTATATGGAATCAAAGATGAAAATGCCATCCAACAACTTCTACAAACATATCAAATAGATCAATTTAAAGAGTATAAAGCAGGAAAATTATCAGGTGGTTATAAACGACGACTTTCACTTGTTTGTGCACTTGTTCACAATCCAGATGTTATATTTTTAGATGAACCTACTGCGGGGATAGATCCAGTTACTAGAAAAGAGTTGTGGGATCTTTTTTTTAAACTCTCAGCTGAGGGAAAAACACTTTTTGTGACAACACACTATATGGAAGAGGCTGAGAGATGTAATCGTGTTGCTTTTTTAAATCATGGGAAGTTAGTTACAGTAGGCAATCCTCAAACACTTAAAAATGCACTTTCAGATGTAGTCTCCTATGCTTATAGTGGAGATTTTAAACTTGAGATGATTGATATTTTAAAAGAGTCAAAAGGTATCGTCTTAGTCAATCAGTTTGGAAAGACAGTGAATATACTCGTCGATAAGCAGTTAAATAAAATAACACTTCAAGCGTTGATAAAACCTTTTATCAAACAAGAGCCTACTTTGGTAAATACAGAGATAAACTTGGAAGATGTTTTTATTGTGATGACACAGGATGAGACAAGATGAATGCTATAAAAGCGATATTTAAAAAAGAGTTGCTGCAGCTTTGGTATGATAAAAGGTTGGTTACATTTTTATTTTTTATGCCACTGTTGTTATTACTATTATTTGGGTTTGCACTTAAACTTGAACCTGAAAATGTCAAGATGGCTTATGTTGATAATGATCGCTCCTATTTTAGCAATATGATTAAAACTGCTTTATGGAGTGATGGTTATTTTGCACTCTATGCAGTTAAAGACAAAGCTGATATCGTCGCAGAGATTAGAAGTGGTAGAGCAAAAGCAGGCTTGTTGATAGAAAAAGATTTTTCAAAACTATTAACGGACAATGCTCAGCCAGAGGTGCATTTTTTTGTTGATGGTACGATGCCTTCTCTTGCAACAGCGATGAAAAATAACTCTGCCATGATGACAGATGATTCGGTAACCAATGGTATGTATTTTTTAGATGAAGATAGTGAAAATGTTATCATTGCCCAAGAGCCTTTTATCAAAACAACTGAAGTGCTTTTTAATCCTGACGAAAAAGAGACTTGGTTTTTTCTTCCAGGGGTGATAGGTGTTTTACTGATGCAGGTGGCACTCATCTTGGCAGGTACAGCGATTGTGCGAGAAAAAGAACAATTTACACTTGAACAAATCATCGTTAGTCCTATAAGTAAAACACAATTTATCATTGGAAAAATAACACCTTATTTGCTGATTAGTTTTTTTGAATTTTATTTTATCTTAACAATAGGCTGGCTGATTTTTGATATACCATTGCCGGCATCAGCACATGGTTATCTGTTGATGCTTGCATTTGTCTATGTAGGAGCGATGATATCGATGGGGCTTTTGATTTCGATGGTATCTCAGACACAAGAACAGGCGATGTTTTTGGCAATATTTATCATCATTCCCTCTATACTTCTCTCTGGATTTATATTTCCCATCGAAGCGATGCCTAGTTTCATACAACCTGTCTCTTATCTCCTCCCATTTACCTATTTTGTAGAGATTATTCGTGGTGTGTTGATTAAAGAGACATTATTTGTTGATTTGGCAATGGATTATATTGTTCTGTTGGGATTTACACTCTTTTTTACGATACTTAGTATCATTCGCTTTAGAAAATATTTGACTTAAACCTTTAACTTGTTCATCCGTGCGTATCCCCAAGCACCAAGTGCCAAAACAACATAGAGTATC
>JAOZKZ010000080.1 GCA_029935075.1 Campylobacterales bacterium | reverse complement strand
GAAGGATTAAAATGAATATTGAAATTATGTTTTCTATTGCACTAGTAGTTGTACCAGTTTTTGCCTATATTTCTCACAAAAAAAAGTGGAAGATAACAGAATATTTTTAGAGAAGACTATGATACGATAGTTCAACATAGAATAAACGGAGTCAGAGAGCAACTCTTAACTAATTTTGATAAGTTGCTTTTTTAAGTGTGCTTTATTGATATGGTTTGTAAAAAAGTTAACATCTGATGTAGTCTAAAGTTACTCAGTTTCGCAGGGTTGGTGAAAACCAACCTTTTTAACTAACATAAGAAAAAGGGGTCGGGGTCTGACTTTTGACTTTCCTCAACACAACAACTAAAGCCTCGAAAGAAAAGGGGATTGAAACTTAACTAAAACAGATATGCCCACTCTTTCAATCAAATAATCCAAATCCCACATCATGGTTAAAAAACATTACAAAATGAAATATTTTTTAACCTTTTTCAAAATCTCTGCTAAAATACTTCGAGTACATACAATGGGAGAAGAAAATGCAGAAAAAAAAGTATTTTATACTATATTTATATCTTATAGGATATAATTTATTATGATATGGCAAGTTGATTATTTTACTAGTCAAACTGGCGGTCAGCCTGTAAAAGAGTGGATTGATAGTTTAGATTTAAAGTTGCAACTCAAGATATTTAGAGCATTTGACTTGCTTGAGGATTTTAATCTAAATCTTAAAGAGCCTTATGTCAAGCCACTTGGTGATAAGTTATTTGAGTTGCGAATCAAAGATAGCAAAGGGATTTATAGAATCATCTACTTCACACATACAAAAAGACGATTTATGATGTTAAATGGATTTATGAAAAAAACAGATAAGACTCCTAAAAAAGAGTTAAATCTAGTACCGTTCCCACTAAGTAACACCTATTTAAACGATAAGAAAAAGGTACAGATGCGAGGCAGATTTTTGTAGGACTAGCTGGCTAATTCAAGAAAATCTAACGAAGTCAGTTGTTCCTTTTTCTTATCGCCCTTCGGGTGAAAAGAGTTTGCCTCATCTTTGCACAAAAATACCTTTGAATTAGCCAGCTAGTCCTGCAGGTATTTTAGTACAAATCTAAGGCAAACTCTTTTCATTTAAATAGGTGTTACTTAGTGGGAACGGTACTAGCTACAAATAGAATGATGGAGGTTTTAAACTATGAGTGATTTTAGAAAACATTTAGATGAAAAACTAAAAGAGAAAGAGTTCAAAGATGGTTGGGACAAATCAACTCTTAGATACACAGTTATCAAAGAGTTAATAAAACTTAGAAATAGTTACAGCCTAACCCAAACAGAATTTGCAAAAAAGGTCGGAACAACTCAGGCAGTCATTAGTAGGATTGAAGCTGGAAGTGTAAATGTAGGGATAGATTTTTTAGAAAAAACAGCGAAAGCTTTTGATAAAAAGATAGAATTGGAGATAGTTTAGTGATTTAAGAGTGTAATTTTTAAAATATCCACTATTCAAAATTTTGAATAGTGGATATAAAGTGGATTACATACCACCTTTACTATTTACAGGATACTCTTGTACTGTTTTAGCATACTCTGCACCAGCCGCCGCACAACCCTCAGTAACACCCATATTTTTCAGCCCTTTATCAAATGCCCAATAGTGGCTATAGCTACCATCTCTTAAGATATTAAACGCTGCTACGATATCAGTCGCATTTGTAGCTTCTGCTTGTAAGATAAATTTATCTAAATCATCTATATCTACTACTTCAACCATACAACCAACTTCAAGTGCTGCTTGTTTTGACTCAATTCCTTTATCATATAACATGTCGTAAAGATCTTGTATGTGTGCTATATCGTATACACCCATTGGCATATCTTCAAACGCTACATCTTTATCAGCAACTGGTGCTACAACATCTGTTAAAGTATCCGTATTGATATCATATCGTTGAATCACATCTTGAACGATTTCAACATGTTTTTGTTCTGATTTTGGGATATTTGCAAGTTGTTTGATTTCAACTCCTAAGTCATTATGATAATTATAAAGAACTGTATAGATATCATAAGCAAGTCGCTCTTCATTACCCATGTATGCTAGAGAGTCTATAATCTCTTGAGTTAAAACTGACGCTGGATACTCTGATAAATCAAATCCTTCTCCATCTCCATGACTACCTTGTTGATTTTCACCATTCCACGCTTGCATGCTTTGTTCAAAATGTGCTTTAGCCTCTGTATCACTAACATCAATTTCCCCATCATTGTCTTCATCAAGAAGTTCTGATAAGTCAGTAGTGATATCCAAAAGCTCACTATCTTGTGTAAAATCTGATATCTCCATATCAGTTCCCATGTTTTGAAGTGCTTCGATAACGGATTGAGGTATGGTGATACCATTACTTGGGTCATTGTCTTCATCTAAAGCTTGAAGGGTACGAAGTATGAGTGTTACCAACTCTTGGTTTTGTGTCAACTCTCTTGGGCTTACTAAACCTTCAGCTGTTGGTTCAGCCTCTCCAAAATTTAATTTTCCAAGTGAGAAATGAATTTTTTCACCTTTTTTATATTTAAATCTACCTTGTTCATCTGTTTTTCCAGTTAACCCAGATGTAGTTTTATAAGTTAAACCTTCAACTGGTGCATCTATAAAATAACCTGTCTCAGTATCTGTAGTGATTGATGTATCCGAATCACTCCCACATCCTATTAATAAAGCTGAAGCCACTAACGATAACGCACTTAATCTTAAATATTTTTTCATCTTAAATCCTTATGTTTTTATTTGTTTGAGGATGTAATTATAAAATATAAATGTTACTTGCTTGTTACCTCCTAATTTTGCCTCAAAGCATCTACAGGATTGAGTTTTGCTGCTTTGATCGCTGGTGAGATAGAGGCAATTAACGAAATAATAATCACGATAATACTCACAATAACAATATCACTTGTCAAAAGCTCTGGATGCAGTACCAAATCACTCTGCCTACCAAATGAAAAAGTTACACCAAACATATCGATACTTTTGACGATAATCCATGAAAATATTGCACCAACAATTGCTCCAAAAACTCCCAAGATAAAGCCTTCAGTAAGAAACAGTTTTACGATAGTAGCTGGCGGTGTCCCCATCGCAGCGATAGTTCCTATCTCTTTAATTCGTTCATAAACACTCATAATCATTACATTTAGGATAGAGACAAGTACGATTGAGATAAGGATGATTTTGATTGAGATGTTCATCAAATCTAGCATTTTTACGATATTGAAAAATGGACTTAGTTTTGTCCAATCATGTAGCTCAAAAACTGGTCTGTCTTTTGCATTTTTTATTTCGGTTAGGGGTTTTAAACTTTGCATCGCTTCATTTAGTTTTGATACATCTTTGATTCTGATAACAATTTCACTTACCTCTATACCTTTGATACGAAGAACCTTTTTAGCGTCATTGATATGAAAATACCCATCTCTTCCACCTGGCCCTGAAATCGGTGATACTACTCCTACAACTTTGAGGTTAACTCCATTGACTGAACCTTGTTTGTTGTTTACGATAAGTACAGCAGTATCTCCTTTTTTAACACTCATACCTTTTGCTAAAAGTTCAGGTATGAGGATTTCACCTTCTTTTAAAATCTCCTTGCTTGGTTCGTTAAGTCTGTTTTTAAAAAGTGGTAAGGTTTTATTTTCCCGTTCGGGGTTTATAGCATTTAGCCGTATATTTGTTGAGCTGACATAGTTTGAAAACATACCTCCTAATTTGATACGAAAGGTATAACTCTCGATATATGGATTTTCATCTAGCATCTGGGTAATTTTTTCAATCTGCTTCTCATTCATATTTTTATCTAAGGGAAGATTATCTACAGATGCAACATACCCTTTTTTATGTATCTGAATATGTCCAAGTGCAGAATCTGTAATCTCTCCAACCATATAAGATTTAAAACTGCCTGCCAAGGCCGAATAAACTAAAACAAAAATAACACCGATAGTAATGAGTGTAGCTGTAAGCATAGTCCGTCGTCCGCTTCTTTTTAGATTTCTAAAGGCTATTTTGATGATATTTTTCATTTTGTTGTCCTCTCATCTTTTACAATTTCTCCATCAACCAAGGTAATAAGTCTTTCAACTGAGGAGACAATCCGCTCATCATGTGTAGCAAAAATAAAAGTGGTATTATGTTCACTTTTTATCTTTTGCATCAAGTCTATGATACGATGTGCTGTTTTACTGTCAAGATTTGCAGTTGGTTCATCTGCAAAAACGATTTTAGGATTAGTTACCAATGCTCTAGCGATTGCGACTCTTTGTTTTTGTCCTCCTGAGATTTGGTCTGGAAATTTATCTTTTTGCTCCAACATATCAACCTCTTTTAGGAGTGATAAAACTCTTTTTTTTCGCTCATCTTCTGGTAGATTTTGTATCATTATGAGCGGATATTCGATATTTTCATAAACAGAAAGTACAGGAATGAGGTTAAAACTTTGGAAGATAAAACCTATATTAACTCCACGAAAATGGGCAAGTTGTGTACGATTCATTTCGTCAATTTTCGTATCATCAATCGTGATTTCTCCGCTTGTAGGCTTATCTAAACACCCAAGCATGTTTAATACCGTACTTTTACCACTTCCACTAGGTCCAATGATAGAGACAAATTCCCCATCTTCAATTTTTAAAGATAAATCTTTGATAACTTCAAGTGAAAGTTCACCTATCTGATAGGTTTTGTTAAGATGTTCTGCTTTTATCACTATTTCCTCCTATTTTTTTTGAAGTGTTAATATTTTTTTAATATCATATATATTGATAAGCTCATCAACATATTTATTTAACATAACATCTGAGAGTTTCATCCTCTCTTTAAGTCCAAATATATCAATGAAACGCGAAGGCATGATGGTTTTTTCTGCTATGGGTTTTTTAAGATAAGCTACCATGGCTTCCCTCATTTTAGCTTTACTGCTATATTTTAACAGATAGCGTTTATAAATAACTTCATTAGGAACATTTGTCTCTATATGACATTTCAAACATGCTTTTTCAAAACTCTCAGATGCGTTGAGTGAAAAAGATATTAAAAAGATTATTGAGAAGATTTTTACCATGTGACGCTCACTTTCGTACCCATTCTTAATTTGGATTGGATATCTATCTTAAAATCATAAAAAGAGATGATTTGGCTGACGATATCCATACCAATTCCAAATCCCCCTTCACTTTTATTTGACCGCTCAAAGCGTTTAAATATCTTTTTTAGATCACTTGGTTTCATTCCTATTCCACTATCTTTAACCGATAGATGCATCTTGTCTAAAATAATTTCTAGACTACCTTTTTGTCTATTGTATTTGATAGCGTTTGAGATAAGGTTGTCGATGAGCCTTATAGCGTCGTTTTCATCTATCATCAAAGAGATATTTTTATCGATAGTTGTTTTAAGAGTGATTTTTTTAGCTTCAATCATGGAGTTAAAATATAAAATTCTCTCATCCAATAGATTTGAAATATTATAAAGTTTAACATCCCTATGGTGCTCATGGTTTAATTTTAGATAAGTCATATCATCATATAAACGGCTCAAAGTCTTAGATGCGATTTCAATGCGTTTTCGCTCCTGTTTTCCCTCACAATCATAAAGTTCATCAAGGAGCTCGATATTAGTTAAAATTGTGCTTATTGGGGTATTTAGCTCATGAGTGGTGTCTTGGATAAATTGGTTCATTTTCTCAAAGCTTTGACGCATTGGGGCTGTAAAAAGTCTGCCAAGAAAATAGCCAAGTATCAAAAATATAAAAAATGCAATGACTAAAAAAAGTAGTGTCATTTTTAGTAGTTTTTGTATTGGAACTTGGTTAATCGGTTTTTGCACGATTAGATAAGCCGTTCCCAAATAATATGGCTCTATCGACTTAACATGGTAAAGTATGTTATTCTTTATTTGATAAGGGGATGTAAAGTCTATATTTTGAGGTCTGAAATCTCCAAATATATAGTTTTTATCGATATCAAATATTGCACTTTTATAACTGCTTTCAACTGGGTAAATAATGTTATCAGGAAGCATTTGATGAAGTTTTCTTAATTGGATTAGAAGTGCTTCACCATCTAATTTGATTGCATCTCTTTGAGTATCTAATAGCCGATGTTTTTCATAATTATAATAGAGTGTTGTAGCTGCGATAAATAGAGCCATAGTCGTAATCATATAAATCACTAAAAAACGAAATAGACTCTTTCTTTCACTCTGAAACATAACGATATCCCATGTTTTTAATCGTTTCAATCGACTCTTTACCAAGGTGCGAGCGAAGTATCTTTATATAAGTACGCAGACTTCCATTATTTGCCTCTTCATCATAATCCCAAAGTGCTTCAAAAATTTCTGATTTGTTTAAAATCCTGTTTGGATTGGTTAGAAAGAGTTTTAAAAGTTTGACCTCTTTGTTTTTGAGTTTTATCTCAATATTATCTTTTAATAAAATAAGGTTTGAGGGGTCAAATTGGAGTGTTTCACTAATTTTAGTCATCTCAGAATGAGAACCAAATTGTCGTTTTAGAAGTGACTCGATACGCACCTTTAGCTCTTTAAGTGCAAAAGGTTTTCGGATATAGTCATCACACCCTGCATCAAAACCACGGGTTACATCCTCGACTGAATGCAAAGATGTGATGAAAATCGCTGGTGTATCGTTACCATTTTCTCGAATCTCTTTTAAAAAATCAAAGCCATTTTGATAAGGTACTTTGATATCTAAAAGCATTAAGTCAAAATTTTGTTCATATAATAAATCTTGAGCTTCTAATGCATCAAATACTTGCATAACTTCATAGTTTATATGCATCAAAAACTGTTTTATCGTGTCGCTGAGTGTTACATCATCTTCTAAAAGCAGAATTTTTGATTGCATAACTATTTTCTATTTCCCTTTCCCATGCCTTTAAAATTTGCAGGCGGGTAAGTGTCATAAATATACTCAGAGATAAGAGTCGTCTCCTCTTTGGTTACGATTGCTTTTTGCGATGGCATAAGACCAAATTTTTCAATTTTTTTATCCATACAAATTGCTTTTTCTTTAGTTGGATTTTGAATATAATCAACCATAAAATCCACCGCCTCTTTTTTATTTGGATACTCCATCTTAACATGACGCATTACACCCATGATGGCTGGAGCTAAAAGTGTTTTCATCTGTTCCTCTGTTGGCTTGGTTGTCAAGTGACACATCATACATTTTGATTCAAATAGTGTCTTACCTTGTTGTGAAGCTACAGTATTTACACTTCTATTTTTAACTTCATTGGTGCTTTCATTGATTTTTTTAGAATTGCAACCAACTACAAGCAATCCAATTGTACATAATAATAAAACTGTTTTTTTCATAATCTCTCCTTATTTTTCATAATTATATAACAATTAAGTGAACCAGATGTGAACTTATAATACTTATAAAAGAATATAAATTGTATAATCTCAAACAATAAATTTTATTAAAGGATATGAAAATGTATAAGAGTAAATTTATCTCATTAGCATTGGTTTTAGCATGTAGTACGAGTTTTGCATCTACTGATTTAGTCAAAAAGGCGAAAGATAGTGGATTAAAAGCAATTCCAGCAGACAAAGTGGAGCTTATGAAGCTTATCGATGACCCCAAAGATCCAATTACAGATGCAAAAGTTGAGCTTGGAAAAAAACTATTTTTTGATCCAAGACTATCAAGAAGTGGACTTATCAGCTGTAACACTTGCCATAACCTTGGCATGGGTGGAGATGATGGCGTACCTGCTGCAATCGGACATAAATGGACTGCAAATCCACATCATTTAAATTCGCCTACTGTTTATAACTCAGTATTTTTTACAGCACAATTTTGGGATGGAAGAAGTCCTCATCTTGCAGACCAAGCACAAGGTCCTATGCAAGCAGCACCAGAGATGGCAGCACCTGCAAACCTTGTAAAAGAGAGAATCGTTTCAATTCCTGAGTATGTTGCAGAATTTAAAATTGCATATGGAGATGATGTTAATATCACATTTGAAAAGATAGCAACTACTATCGCAACTTTTGAAAAAATACTTGTAACACCTTCAAAATTTGATGACTTTTTAAACGGAGATGTAAAAGCACTAAATGATGCTGAACAAAAAGGTTTAAATACTTTTATCGATAAAGGTTGTGCAAGTTGTCATAATGGTATCGCACTAGGCGGAACCATGCAACCATTTGAACTTGCAGGAAAGTATAAGTTTGCTGATGTTGGAGATTTTAAAGGTGATGACAAGGGTATGGTAAAAACACCAACACTAAGAAATATCACAGAGACGGGACCATATTTTCATAACGGTGCAGTATGGGCACTTACAGACGCTATCAAAGAGATGGGAAGCATTCAACTTGGTATCAAGATAACTGATGCCCAAGCAGATGAAATGCTTACATTCTTAAAAGCACTAAAAGGAAGAAAACCAGCTATTATATATCCTCAATTGCCAGAAGAGTCAGCGACTACGCCAAAACCTACTTTTGATTAAGACAACATGAGGCAGTTTTTTGCCTCATGAATATTTAAACTGATACATCAAAATTGACGCTGCAGTCGCAACATTAAAACTTTTCACATCTTCTGACATCTCAATTTTTACTACTTCATCACAAGCATCCAAAATCTCTTTTGAAATCCCATGTGCTTCATCGCCCATTAAAATTACCCATTTTTTTGGAACTTTTACATCTTGAAGGGCTATTGCATCTTTAGTTATTTCGGCAGCAAATATCTTATAGCCAGCATTTTGCAATGTTTTGAGTGTTTCAAATATATCATCATAGGTATGTATTTTCAATTTGCTCACATGTCCCATAGAAACCCTTAGTGCTCTTCGTCCATAAGGATGAGGACCTTTTGAGGGAACTAAAAAAGAGTTTATTCCAAGTGCGGCGGCACTTCTTGAAATTGAACCGACATTGTCAGTTTTTGAAATCAAATCAAGCATGATAATTTGTTCATCTAGTTCTTCTAAAGGAGTCTCAGGTGGTCGAGTCCCATGCATCATAACGCCATGATGAATGGTATGCCCCACGATTTCTTTCATCAGTTTTTTGTCTGCAACATAGAGGTTTGGTATGTTTTTTTGCTCTATCAATTCTCTATTTTCATTGAAATATTTTTCAGTTGCCAAAATACTTTTTACTTCGATGGGGGTTTCTAATAATATGTTTACAACCATGGGGCTGTCGGCTATAAAACTGTTATCTTTAGTGACAGCATTGTCCCTAAGGTGACGGTAAATTTGAAGCTCAGGGATGTTTAAATCGGTTATTGTTGTAAAGTTCATAAGTACTATAATAGCAAAAAAAGGATAATTGATGAAACCGATTCTGTTATTTTTATTGTTCTCTTTCATTCAACTATTTGCAGAAAACAACTACTCAACCAAATCAAATTGGCTTCTTGATATGAATACAAGTGAGCAAAAATTTAAAGCGATACAAAAGCAACTAAGAGGTTTTGACCTTGCGATGGTTGAAGTTGGGTATCGGTTTAA
>JAOZKZ010000079.1:4890-9543 GCA_029935075.1 Campylobacterales bacterium | reverse complement strand
ACAATAGGAGCTACAGCTATGGGTTGAGCTACAGGAGCTACAATAGGAGCTACAGCTATGGGTTGAGCTACAGGAGCTACAATAGGAGCTACAGGTGTAGTACCATCTGTAACAACTACTCTTGTATGCCCATCCTCTGTTTCCACAATATTAAACTTAGCTTGTAAATTAACATGGTTACTATTTAAACTATCCCACTTAGTTATTAACCCATCTGCTAAAGGCTGACTATCTAGTAAGCTAATATCAAAACCATGATAACCTACTGTTTTATTGTTTACCACTTCACCTTTTGAAAAAGCCTTAGTAATAGTGTAAACTTTACCTACAGCAATATCTTCATCAAGGATACGGTTAGTAATAATAGTTGATGTGTATAGTTGTACAGGAGCAGCCTGTGCGATTGCATCCTCAATAGTAGTTACAGTAGCAGGTATATACATACCCTCTATTACTACAAAGTCTTTATCTTGATAACCTTTGTGTCTTTGTCCTAGTGCTACGAAGAGAATTGAGAAACTTGTACCATTAGGTACTGTAGTCCAGTTTTGTTTGTCTTGAAATAAACTAGGTAGGTTACTACCTACAGTTTGTGTTTGAACTCCTGCGATATTTAGCATATTATGCTCCTTAAAAATTTTTGTGTAGCTCTTAACTACTAAGTTTATATTGTAGCTAAAATAAACTTAGAAAACTCTTAATCCCTAACCTTTCCCCCTAGAGCGATAAAATGAAATATATCAAACTTTCATACTGATAAATAACCCCTATATAATAGAAAGACATTTAGGCATACATTGATAGATAAGCAAAAATTAAGATATTCTTAGATACAATGAAACTATTATTTGAAGGATTTATATGAAAATGATTTATAGTAAAAGTGATAATATTCGAGGTAGTAGAAAAAACAGTTACAGAGTTAGTAACTCTCAATACTGTTTTGGTAAAGGTAGTACTTACGACTTCTTTGAGGTACAAACAGAAGACTATGCAACAGTATACAATGATATGCTATACGGTGCAGTAAGCCCTTTTCTTTATAAGGGTGGACATCGTACTCAGGGTAATATGGTAGGGGTGGGTAACTTAGTAATAATTGATATAGACTCAACTCATGACATACTAGCGGAACTTACAGTTTGTGTAGCTAATATGCCTTTTACTTACTTCACTATTCCTACACAAAACCACTTGATGAATGGATATAAGTATAGGCTTATTATACCTTGTGAGGGTATAGCCACTCAGGAAAGATATGTAGCTGTACTTACTTACTTAGTAGAAACTTATAAAATACCTTCTGTAGACCTTACATCTAAATCACATGCTAGGTTCTTTGCCCCTACAATACCCAAGGTAGGACAATCATTTAGTTACTTTGAAGCTCCACCTGTAGATAAAATTACAGAGAAACAGCCTTACTCAGTCACTCAAAACGATGTAGATTTAGCCTTGATTAGAACAGGGTTACTTAAGGATGGTGTACTTACTATAGACCCTATTTACTACCCTTACCAATTCAATGAGCAGATTTTACAGTTTACTGAGGAGATGGCTATTTTTGCTCCTAGTGATGATGAAGTGATAGCTTTAGCTATTGAGGGTACAACTTTAACTACTATATACCCTGATAGTAGCAACTCTATTAGTAAAGGGGAGTTTCGGAGATTATCTGAGAGAGGAGAAGTTTGTGTTGGGGATGTAGTAGCCTCTTTAAGACCTAATCAGAGAGTTTTATGTGAGTGTCCAACTAGCCACTTACACACCGACCAAAGTGATAAAAGGTATGCTTGGTTACTTAAAACAGGGGGTAACAGAACTAGACTGTATTGTGGGAGTAATAATTGTACTCAGCAGTTTGGAGAGTACAGGGATATAGTTATGCCATCTTGGGAGTATTTCCTACATAAAAATAACCCTGATGGTACATCCCACTTACTCACATCTATAGTTAGTAGTGTAACTTCTAGCCTTGTTAAGTTATGTGCAGAGGCTATCTGTTTAATGGAAAGTGCTGTATACGATGAATGGCACGAGAAAGAGAAATTCGCTAGGGAGAAACTCTTTACTAAGCTTTTAGATGAGAATACACTTCATATACTAATCCTTATGATTAATAAAGTAAAAGGCTCAGGGTTGTTAATACATAACATAACCCCTGCAGGGAGTAGGGAAAGTACAGTACAACTAGGTAAGTCTAGTGAGTTGCTACAGGCTACATGGTTTGGTTATTTATTTAAACCTAGTTATACAGACTTTTACAAAGTAGCAGGAGATAGTGCTTTTAGTAAAGGTGCTATAATTAAGAAAATAACAGACATTGTAGCAGGGGATGTTAGTTTTATTACCACTACCCATGAGGATACAACTCTTAAACCTAGTCAGAAAGCTAGCAGTATTCTACAGGTGGACTTTACTAACAACTTAAGAACTGAATACATAGTTAATAACTCATTTGATGAACCAGTTTTCCAAGCTCGTAAGAGGCTTATAGCAGATGGAGTACTTAAAGACCCTCAATATGAACCTATTACACAAGCCTTTGTTGAGCATTGGCAATTACCTAGAGGTAGTGTCATGCTAAAGGGTTTTGAAGTAGGTAATCTTGTGGACTTACTTATGTTATTTAGTATGCTTAACCTCTATAGTAATGGTGCAACCAATCAGCGACATACAGCCTTTGTCATTAACGCACCTAGTGGTATAGGAAAGACAAGTCTTATTGCTAACTTTACTAAGGTGGGTCTAAGCAACGATGATAAACACATGGCAGATGTATTTGGCTTTAATGGACTCTATCCTTTTAGTGTAGATGATATGAAGAATAAACTCTGGGTAACAGGGGATGAACTTAACATGGCTACTATGAAAAATATCAACATTTCAGCCTTGTTAGGTAACTTAACTAGGTTGGAAGTAACAGTTAATGTTAAGGGGTTAATAGACCAAAGTTTTAGTGGTTACAGTAAAGTTCTATGGGGTGCTAGGGCATACGAGGCTATAAGTCAGGGCAGTCAGTCCTATGAGCTTAGGAATAGACTCTTTGCTATTAACTACCCTGAAATGCCTAATAGTGAGTTCCTTAATATGTGTTCTTACGATGTAGGTTACTTAGATAGTGCAGTCCAGTTATTTATCTGTGAGAGGTACTTTCAATGGAAAGCCTTGTTAAAAGGTATGTCAGTCGCTGAGGTAGCTAAACTACTAAGTATGCTTAAAGCTGAGTTAAAAGTTAAATACGCTGGGGTAATAGAAGAGTTTGAAGATGAAGCTGGGGAAGCAGTTTACGAAGTAGCTCAAACAGATGGACAAAAAGCTGTAGATAATGTGTTAGAAGTATTAGTGGACTATAGGGATAAGATACTTAATGATGTTGAGTTCTGTACTGTATACCACCCTTTAAAGCCTAATTCAAGTGGAGGTAAAGATGGTACAATAGGCTTTATTGAAGAGTCAGTTACTAAGCTTTCACACTTAGACCAAGACTTGCTGGTAATACCTAACCTTAGGAGTAGGAATAAGAGCTTATCTTTCCAAGACTTCTACAACTATATATGCGACAGGTTGTTTAAAAATGAGAAAAACAGTTATCGTCATAAGATAATGTTAGATGTTGGAGCATTTCATAAGCATATTAAAACCTTAGGTATTGAGGTAGAGGTTAATGACTTAGGTAATAGAGATATGAGGAAGAAAATGACTAGTAACTTTAATACTAAGAATAAGACCTTTACTTGCATAGACCTTAGTAAGTTAGGAGGTTATGATGCTTAGTAACTCAAAAAGAGCTTTTGTTGTTAGTCCTGAGTCGTGTACCTATGAGAGTTGTGATGAAATGGTAGTGTATCGTGGAGTAGTTTTAGGGTTTGTTAGATGGGGTATTACTTGGCTCTACCCTATCAGCGACTTTGCTACTACTAAAGGTGTTAAAGCCTATTATAAATCTTATATTAAAGGTTTTAGTGGGTCTTTGTGCATACTACCTACCCATAGACTTGGCTACGAGGGTAAGGGATTAGTTGAGTACGCCTTGTTATATGATAGTTATAAGACTAAACTTGTAGCTGAGGGTTTAATAGTCATCAATCTTTGAGATTTGTACTATATAGGCATGGGTATGTGTCTATATAGTGATATACTACCTTAAATTAATCCTAGTGTTTTTAATTAGTTACAAACTTTAAAATTCCTTTTATCTTACTTTAAGCACTTCCTAAGCCTTGTTTCGATATTCGCACATGCGTTTCATTACATAAAGTGTAACTACCTTTTGCATATGTTATTTGATATTCTTACTAAAATACTTGACTTATTCTTTTAATTTCTGTATACTATACTTCTAATTAAAATTGAAAGGTTAGTTATGCAAGTTAGTTTGGTTATAGTTGAGCATGATATAGATGTGGCATTAGGGTTATTTGATGTTAAGGAATTAATAGATATAGTAGTTGTCCAAGATAAGTTTAAAGTTAAGGTGGTAGTTGGTGGTAACTATATTATATTAGACGATAAAATGACTCTGTTAAAAGATATGAGTGAGAGTGAATTAAAAGGTGTGTTATATAGACTTAATAGAATAGTAGGTAATAGGTTAGGTTTTGTTAGTAGTGAATTAAAATTAAAGGATGGTTATGAAAACAGTTAATGGTA
>JAOZKZ010000079.1:1815-4790 GCA_029935075.1 Campylobacterales bacterium | reverse complement strand
AGAACTAGCACTTGCATTCTAACAAGCCTACTTTGTAGTCTTGTTAAAGTCCAAGCTGAATTAAGAACTAGCACTTGCATTCTAACAAGCCTACTTTGTAGTCTTGTTAAAGTCCAAGAGACTCAAAAAATAAAGGATTTAGAAATGAATATTCCAGCAACAGCACAAGCAACACCAGCAGCACAAGCAGCACAAGCACCAATTGAAACAGTACCAGCACAAGCAGTAGCACAAGCACCAATTGAAACAGTACCAGCACAAGCACAAGCACAAGCAGTAGCACAAGCATCAATTGAAACAGTAGCACAAGCATCAATTGAAACAGTAGCACAAGCATCAATTGAAACAGTAGCACCAAAGAAAACAACTAGATTGAGTAAAACTGATAAATGGAATGAAATAGCCTTGTTTTTAACTGATGCGGTTAAGAATGCAAATCAAGAGTTAGTAGCATTGATGGTTAAACACTATAAACCTAATTCAGGTGGTGGAGGTCATCTTAAAGCATATGACAAGCGGATTGAGGATTTAAGTGGCGAATTAATTGCTAAAAAAGACGGTATTAGTGGTTTTTGGTTCATGAATGAGGTGTTTAGTAAAAATAAATATGAAACAAAAGACATGTATAGTGCGATTAACCGCAAAAAGCGTGAGATTGAGGGCGAATGTAGAACCTTGTTAATGAGTGGTCAACCATTGAATGAAGGTCAAAGAGTTGTTTACGACCCTGCGAGTACACCTACAGAGGTAGAAAAAGCCTTAGTTGTTATGATGGGCGATGAAGTAAACAGTATTGTTAATAACTACAATACTTTAGGTATGTATTTAGGAGCTACACAAAGTGAAGCTATTGCTAAATTTGAAAGTTTGGGAATTACAGTCAATGAGGAGTCTAAAAAAGCATCATTGACTGTTTAGTTTTCATTTTAGGGTGTGGGATTTTATCCTACACCCTTTTTTAATGGTCAGAATTTAGATGATAATGAATTTCATTATTAAATTAGCCTCTTATATCTCTCAAACTTCATAATACTTAATTACATAATACCTTTATAAATCAGCTCTAAGGGGTCAAATTTGGCTTTAGTGGCTTTGCCTATAGTTTTTTGTATTGGCTTTAGCTCATTTGTTGATTTATGGGGTTATGGGGTTATGTAACCATTAGTTACAGTTGTGGTGGTTAATTTAGTTTAGTAAGCAATAAAGCTTGGTTATTTAGTAGTTATGTGCTATACTTACACTATATAAATTAAAGGAGTTAGTATGTGTATAGGTATATTTTGGGTTATTGTTTTAGTTATTCTGTTTACTTAGTAAGTGACTAAGTTAGTGTTATTATTTATTATTTATTATTAAAAGGTTAGTTATGCTTTGGGAAAATATTGAGGTTAATGGTAGGAATGTTAGTTATAGAAAGATTAAGCATGGTGTTAATGGTAACCCAAGGTATATAATTCCTTATTACTGTATAGATAGAGATTATAATAAAGCCTTGTCTATCTTTAAGAGAATTGGTGGAAAATATAGGTCTAACACTTACGGGTTGTGTTTTGTTTTGACTAGTTATGCGTTAAGTGAAGACTTAGGTAGGGTAGTTAAAGGAGATTAGAGGAGATTAGAGGAAAATATAGGTCTAACATATATAAAGCCTTATTTGAGGTTTTAGGTTACTTATTTGATATTGATGCTATTGTAAAGGCTTCTAAAAATGTTAAAAAGTTAGAATTAATAAAAGAAGTGCATTTAAGTTGTTAATTAGTAAGAGTGAGTTTTCTTTGTTATTTCTTAAAGTGATGGTACTTAGATTTAGGCTTTAGTTATGTTTTAGTTGTTGGGAACTAAAAGTCAGTTTCTGACGCTATAGGCTTTAGTTATGTTTTAGTTGTTGGAGTAGATAGTAAGAGTGAGTTTTCTTTATTATTCCTTAAAGTGATGGTACTTAGATTTAGGCTTTAGTTTAGGTTGTATAGGTAGATTTGTAATTGTTCCTTATTAATATAGCCTCTATTTAGTAGGAAGGATTTTTATTACTTCATGGGTGTGATTTTGACTGGTTTGTAGGTAGCAAAATCATTGTGCGTCAGAAAACGATTACAAAAGTAATGATGAAATAAGAACAAATATTACACTTATAATAATTTATACTTATGTGTCCATTTTTGACTCACTCGACGAGGTCTTAGTACTTGGGATAAAATTTAAGGAGAATATCGTATTCATGGGGGTTTGCGAGAGGTCTGACTCACTCAAACGCTGACTCACTCAAAATTTTCAAAGTAGCGTTTTAGTATTTTGTACTTTTTTTTTTAGTCTCATTTTCAACTATTTATAAGGTACAACTTTTTTACAAATAAATTATTTTTACTGAGTTTATTGAGTTTATTGAGTTTAGTGAGTTAGTAAAGGAATAGAGAAAGGCTTTAACGAGGTGTAATTTTTATTCCTACTATTATTTAATATCTTACTAACTCACCCTTACTACATTAGAAAACATCGCTTGGTGAGTTAGTAAGAAAGCTTAGTTTAAAAGTACCGATAAATTCATAATGTCATATGGTATTAAGTTGTAACCGCTAGGAACTAATCCCTAACTCTCATACTACTAAATATAAGGGTAATAAGGCTCTATACTACAATAGCAACCTCGTATCATCTACATTTAGCTTACTAAGATACTAAATCACTATCAAGGTATAATAACTTCACTCGATAGTAATAAACTTCTAACCTACAATAGCAACTTCGTATCACATACATTAGCCTTACTAAATACTAAAACAAGGTTAGTACATAGTTAAATCTTTATTAACTGCCTTAGTATTTCACACCATACCCCTCTAAGTACAAATAGTTTAACCTCAGCTATAAATGTGTGATATTTAACACCTTAATAATTCAACTATTTGAAGTCGGGTGGGTGGGGTATAGGGCAAAGAGTCGAGTAGTGTAGGGTGTGGGTAAACCCACCACCTAAA
>JAOZKZ010000079.1:0-1715 GCA_029935075.1 Campylobacterales bacterium | reverse complement strand
CCAAATTTTTAAACTTCTTAACTAAACCTGAGAGCTTAGTATAAAAATACCTAAACCCCAAATTTTTAAACTTCTTAACTAAACCTGAGAGCTTAGTATAAAAATACCTAAATACAAAATTTTTAAACTTCGTAACCGTACTTAGCTTAGTAAGATTAGCACTAAGACTTAACAGTTACACACTAGCACTAAGACTTAATAGTTACAGAAAAATTTTTAATTTTATTTCTCAAACCTTAAAGGAATATTAAGATTTATAAATGTTACTTTTTGTAGCTATTTTAAGCAATTTTCAACTAGGGTGCATACAAATCCCTTAAAAAGTTGACAATCGTGTGTAAATGGTGTATAATTGAAGCTTAAAACAATAAACAACAAAGGATTTTAAAATGTATTTTACATATAAAATGAGTTTTTCAGAAAATTATGTTCTGATTGGAGTTTCAGATAATTTAAATCAAGCGACAGAGGTTTTTCAAAAAATTCTCAAAAAAGAATATAATTTAGTATTAAAAACAGTAGAGGTAGTAATGTATGATAAGAAGTTTGCTCCTGCACACCAAAAAGCTAAGGTACTTAAACAAGAAGAGGCTAGATATGAAACTGACGACTAAGCAAGCAATTGAGTATATATTAAAAGAGGATAAACAAGCAAATAAGTATAGATTAGCTAAAGCTTTTGGTTGTAGCAATACCTCTATACACAATTATATTAAAGGAGTAGCAGTTATAAATGAAGATGTATATCAGAAGTTAGTAGAGATATATCCTGAGATTGAGGTTATAGATGTGTACTATAAACCTCAATATAAATTGGGTTTAACTAAACACTAAACCCATCATCAGAAGTTTCAGAATAACTCTCATCTAAAGAAGAGGCTTGACTTAATCTAGCACAGCATACAGGAGCTTGGAAAGCATACCTAAACATATCTGCTCCGTGTGAAGCATCATCGTGAACAGGTTCACTTGTGTACTTACGAAGCTTTTTATCATACTTCCGTTTGTACTTATTAAGACACTCAAAGCCATCACTAGCATATACCATATCTATAGACATACGAGTCATCTTCCTACGAGCATTCATTATACCTGTTAAGATACCTGTTTTAGGTATTATATCACAATCCCAACCAAATTCAGTAAATTGTGTTTCAACACTATGACCCTCTACTCGCTCATGCACACCATCGTGAGGAAGATAGAGCCTATCGATAACATAAGGCTTATCATACATTAACTCACTAAAGTAAGGCACTTTCTCATAACTAGCAAAGTCTACATCTAATAGTACATAGTCCCATATTTCATTACCCCATTTATCATAAGTACCTGTATCTAATATTTGCCAGTAACCTACATACCATAAATCAGTACTACCTAAATCCATAAAAGCAAAGACTTCATAGTCAGGGTTGTACAATGCACTAATACCCTCATAATCACTCTTAACAAAGCTCATACGACTACTTTCTTTAAATAAACTAAGGCTATCTTTGTACCATAAAGCTTCATTACTAATATAAAAAGCACTTGCAGGAGTATGAGGATACTCTCTATAGAACAACTCTAAGTCAAAGTTTACCTCATAAAGTACACCTACTAACCAATTTCGTTGACTCCAACTAAGTTTAAAATCCCAGTCATCAGGATAGATAAAGTTACCTATCTGCCTTTTATAACCATCAGTAGCTATGTACTTACTATAGTCTTTT
>JAOZKZ010000258.1 GCA_029935075.1 Campylobacterales bacterium | reverse complement strand
TTCAAAAGCATTTTAAAATTCCATCGCCTATCTCGCTTATCGTGCTGAGTTATCTGTTTTATTACTCTTTTCCAAACATGGTTTTGTTTTCTGAAGATACTTTTGCGGAGCTTGTTCTGTTTTTGATTCCTATTCTTATCGCATCTGATGCTTTACAGTTAAAACTTGATGATTTAAAAAAACATGGTTGGAGTCTAGTCTATCTTGCTCTTGTTGCTGTTGTGCTTTCTATCATCTCTGGCTTTATCGTGGCAAATACTCTTTTTTCAGAATATGGACTAGGAGTAGGGGCTATCATCGCTCTGTTTGCTATGGTTTTAGCTACTGACCCAGTATCAGTTGTGAGTGTTTTTTCAAGCTTTAAAGTTCCTCATAAGTTAAAAATCCTAGCAGAGGGAGAGTCACTTTTTAATGATGCGACGGCACTTATCATCTTTAGTTTTATCGCACTTCCTATGATAAATGGAGTTGAGATTACAGGCATGGATATTGTAACTGTTAGTCTGAAAGTTATCTCTTTGTCAGTTGTCGTTGGTTTATTATGTGGATTTTTGGGTGTGATTTTGATGAGAATGACTCAAGATGATATGAGTGAGTTAGTACTTATCATTTTTACTGGATATTTGGCATTTGAGATAGCTGAACACTATCATCTTGCTGGGCTTCTTGCTGTAATTGTCGCTATCATAACACTAAATCATGTCACAGAAAAATCGTTAAAAGAGGCTGACAGACGCATCCGGAAAAGTAGAAGAATCATAGACAAAACAAACAAAAGCCGTAAGATATTTTCTTCACGATTTATGAGTGGCATCTCAAGCAAATTAAAAAGCGACATCACAACAGTCGAAAAACACAAACAAAACTTAAACTATATTGCCGTTCTTGCACTTTTGGCAAATGCTTTTTTGTTTATATCTATGGCAAGTATCGTAAACTTAGACTTGCTTTTAAAATACCAATCAGAAATTTTATGGATGTTCTTAGTCACAACTACTATAAGAGCTTTGATGATGGCAAAATTTGCTTTTATCTCAAATAAAATTCAAAGAATGACCAATGTAGGGAAAAGATGGTGGAGCGTACTGCTTTTTGCAGGTATCAAAGGTGGACTCTCTATCGTCATGTTACAGATGCTTCCTGCGGGGTTTGAGCATAAAGAGCTTTTTAATGCGATTGTGGTTGGGATTATTTTACTCTCAACTATCACTTATGCACTTACTTTAGTTGTGATTATAACTGTAAATAAAAAAGTTTTTGAAGAGGAGTATGATGCAGAATATCATCGCTAAAGAGATTTTTCTTTAGCGATAAGTGCCACAACACCATCATACATATCTTGTACGCACTCAACTTCTGTAACGCCAAGTCTTCTTTTGTTACTGATGTCATAGATACCACCCTCACTTTCAGAGTGTTCGCCATGTATCCCTCTGATTTGCAGATGATGTTTATCTGTAATAGCTTTAAATGTATCCATATCTTCCGCTAATTTTGGAAGCTTTATATGCACACTTGCTCGCATAGCCGTTCCTAGGTTTGTCGGGCAACTTGTGATATATCCGATGTGTGAATTGTATGAAAATTTTACAGATTTCTCTATCTCACTTATGGCAGAAGTGAGTCTTGTAAATACCTCTTTGATATCTCCACCCATTTGCATGGATATGATACGCAGTTGATCTTCTTCGTTTATCCATACTAGAAAAGTTTTTTCATCATTATGAAAAATCCCCCGACCTTCTGGCCAATCACGGTTAAGTCCAGCAGCTTCTAGATACCTATCACCAGCTTTAAATAAAAAATGGTCTTCGATAAGTTTTGCACTTACCTCTTCACTCATTCCATTTATGGGATAATAAACTCCTGAGAGAGTTCCACTCATAGATTTTAATGCACTAGAGACTTGTTTTTCAACTTCGTTTCTTTGCTCTTTTGTTATCGCAGGTCCTAAAGGTAAATTATCGATATTTCGTCCTACTCGAATTCTTGTAGATACGATATATTTTCCCTCAGGGTCTGGATTTGGAGCTTTTAAGTCATTAGGATTGAGATTGCTTTTATGTTTATCATCTACACTAAATGAGTGATATTCTTCTATAATTGGGTCAAAAAGTGCGGCAAAAGTATCGTAAGACTCCTCGTCGCCAGCATAAACACCGATACCGCTGTCGATATTTTCAACACCTGAATTAATTGCATCTTGTAAAGTGAAACCGCTACTTGTTTTTTTATCTTTTAGTGATGTAAACACCTCTTTTGTGAGGTGTTTACATAGCATGGATTTACACTCTTTTGGAAAAGTTGGAAATTCTTGATTCATATGTTATCCTTTTGTGGAATTTTAACATATAAACTTAAAGTCCTTGTTCTATCTCAGTTCCATACTCCATATCTGCCTTTTTAAAATGTGAAACTTGTAGAGCTTGAATCTCTTTAGTTGCTTTAGAGAGAGTTCCTACAATATTTGAAACCAAATCTTTTCTCTCATTTTTACTAAGTACACGATAAAGATTTCCCGCTTGTACAAAGTCACTATTTTCATCGCTATCATAAGCATAACGGTCTGCATCTCCATCTATTTTCAATGGTGGTTCAGCCATTTCAGGTGATTCAGTCGGTACTGTGTAATGACTTGGCTCATAGTTTAAACTATTCCCACCATTGTCATCAAATCGCATCGCACCATTTCTAAAACCATTGTTTATTTCAACATCAGGCTTGTTGATAGGTAAAGCATTATAATTTACACCTAACCTATATCTTTGCGTATCAGGATATGAAAACAATCTTCCTTGAAGCATTTTATCAGGAGAAAGTCCAATTCCTGGTACTTTATTTGTCGGTGAAAAAGCCGCTTGTTCTACTTCATTGAAATAGTTTATAGGATTTTTATTTAACTCTAAAACTC
>JAOZKZ010000078.1 GCA_029935075.1 Campylobacterales bacterium | reverse complement strand
AAAATCTATTTATCAAAAAACAAGGACATATAGTATAAAATGTATAACATTGTAAGCCAAGAGGGATTTGACTTCGGATTTGATGTCTCTAAGTGTGCTTCATGTGAAGGAAACTGTTGTATCGGCGAGAGTGGATATATTTGGTGTACACCTAAAGAGATTGATAATATGGCTAATTTTTTAGAGCTGGAGCGACAAAATTTTGTTAATACCTATACTAGAAAAGAGGGGTATCGTATCTCTCTTAAAGAGTTAAAAATTAACGGTAGTTTTCACTGTGTTTTTTTTGACTCTGATAAAAAAGGGTGTCAAATTTATCCTGTTCGCCCGAAGCAATGTCGTACATTTCCCTTTTGGGAACATTTTAAACAAAATAAAGAAGAGGTGGTAAAAGAGTGTCCAGGTATTATTATTTAGTTTTTTTGATTGTTGCTCTTGGCGGGGCTGGTTGTGGTTCAAAACTTTCATCTTTACTTCCCACTAGTGATAAAGTTCTAGATTCCAATTTAACGGCTCATTTTCCAGAGGAAGATAAACTTACTATTTTTGCACTTGATGCACAAAATCATGGACAGTTCAAAGCTGCATCTACATACTATGCAAAACTTTATGACCTCACTAGCAAAGTTACTTATGCTACAGAGGCTATAAAAAATGCTGTAATGAACAAAGATTATGACACAATCAAAACAATTTTAGACAAAGCAGAAGCAAACAACCACCATGACACTACGCTTGATAGTTATCTTGTTGCATATTATATCGATAAAAAAAGATTTAAAAAAGCTCGTGAGTTAACAGACAAACTTGTCAAGGAAAATAGAAGTGCGAAAAATTTAGAGCTTGCTGGTTTAACTTATGAAGGTATTGGAGAGAGTGAAAAGGCGTTGGCATTTTATGAGGAAGCTTATCAGAAAGAAAAGAGTGGATATGCACTTTTAAAGATGACTGATTTGATTTATATTAAAATGAAACAGAGAAAAAAAGCGATAAGGCTTCTTGAAACAGATGTCACACTTAATGGCTGTTCGGAAACTATCTGTGCGAGATTAATTCAATTTTACTCACATACACATGATAGTGAAGGTGTTGCAAATATACTAAAAAAACTTTATATAAAAACAAAAAATCCTACCTTTGCAGAAAAACTTATACAACTTTATGCTTCTAAAAAAAGTTATAATGAAGCAATATCTTTTTTAAAAGAGACTAAATTTGATGATCTTTTACTACTAGATATCTATACTTCAAAAAAAGATTATAAAAGCGCATTGTCACTTGTAAATAAGCTTTATAAAAAGAGTGGTGACCATGTTTTACTTGCAAGGTCTGCTATTTTAGAGTATGAAAGCTCTAGCGATAAAAAATCAAAAAAACTACTTCAAAGTATTAGTGGAAAATTTGACAAAATAGTTGACATATTAAAAGACCCACTCTATTATAACTATTATGGCTATCTTTTAATTGACCATGAGTTGGATATTGACAGAGGAATAGCACTTGTAAAAAAGGCACTTAAGGTTGAACCTGATTCACTCTTTTATATCGATTCTCTAGCATGGGGAATGTATAAAAAGGGCAATTGTGAAGATGCTTATAAACTGTTAGAACCACTCTCAAGAGGAAGTGATGAAAAAGAGATAAAAGATCACATAAAAATAATAAAAAACTGCATAGAGGCAAATAATAAATGATACTTGATGATATAATTAGAAAAACTAAAGAAGATTTGATAAAACGAGAAAAAGAGTTCTCTATTGACTGGCTGGGTCGATCACTGGCTTACAACGCATATGCACCAAGAGATGTTAGACCATATCTTACAGCAACCAAAGAAGACCCTTACAGAATTATCGCAGAAGTTAAAAAAGCAAGTCCAAGTAAAGGTGTTATTCGAGAAGATTTTGACCCACTATTTATAGCTCAACAGTACTCAAAAGCTGGTGCGAGTGCAATATCAGTTTTAACAGAACCACACTTTTTTCAAGGAGATCTTGAATACCTAACAGGCATCAGACGCTATGTTCCAACCCCACTTTTGAGAAAAGATTTTATCATTGATAGGTACCAAATTGTTGAATCTTTAGTATATGGAGCAGATTTTATTCTGCTCATTGCCACCGCACTTAGTAAAGATAAACTCAAAGAGCTTTTAAACTTCACACGACATATGGGGATGGAAGCATTAGTAGAAATCCATGATAAAAATGACCTGAAAAAAGCAATCTTTGCAGGTGCAGATATCATAGGGATAAACCACCGAAATCTAGAGACTTTTGAGATGGACATGACCCTTTGTGAAAAACTCATTCCACTTATCCCCAATGGTAAAATTATCGTGGCTGAGAGTGGTATCAATGAGAAACAAACTATTGAAGATTTGAGTAAAATTGGAGTTGATGCATTTTTGATTGGCGAGCATTTTATGAGACAAGATGATATCTACGAAGCAGTAAGTGCACTAAAGAATAGACCTGTTGCGATATAACATTGTTTAGATTTTTTTTCAGTTTTAGTCAGATTTTTGGCTTGTGATTGAGAAAAACCGTAGTAATAACTAGTTATTTTGAGGATTTTTTGATTGAACAAGGCAAAAATATGGCTGAAAATGGATAAAAATATAAATGATGTTATGTTGCAACAGGTCTAATGTATGAGGTCAATCGATACACTTATAGAATTTTTTGCCAAATTAGCAGCATTTTTGGTCATTGTACTTAGTTTTTTAGTCGTATATGATTCGGTAAATAGATATTTTTTTGGCGGAGGGTCTATCGCACTTCAAGAGTTGGAGTGGCATCTTTTTGATATTATTTTTCTACTAGGACTCTCATATACACTAAAAAGTGACAAACATGTACGAGTAGATATCTTTTACAATAACTATTCACAAAGAACCAAAGCTCTTGTTGATATCGCTTCTCAACTCTTTTTAATTCTCCCTTTCACGCTCCTCATACTTTATGTCAGTTTCGGATATATTGAACTTAGCTACACACAAAATGAGATTTCACCAGACCCTGGAGGATTAACCCACCGTTGGATTATCAAGTCAATGATGATTGTAGGATTTTTACTACTTGGTCTACAAAGTATCGCTGAAATTTTTAAAAACATAAAACGCTTAAAGGCTGAAAATTGATTAGTCTTTATATGTTTATTGCAGCACTTGTACTACTGATGATTGGTTTTCCTGTAGCCTTTGCTTTTGGCTCTTCTGCCCTTTTTGTAGCACTTTTAACACCAGATGTAGGGATTGATATCTTTCGACTCATGCCTTATCGTATCTATGGAATTATGCAAAACTTCACTCTTCTTGCAGTTCCTCTTTTTATCTTCATGGGACTAATCTTAGAAAAAAGTAAAATTGCAGAAGCTCTACTGATAAATATCGGAAAGCTCTTTGGAAATGTACGAGGAGGATTAGCTATCAGCACAGTTCTTGTGGGAGCAGTATTAGCCGCAAGTACAGGAATTGTTGGGGCAAGTGTTGTGATGATGGGAATTATCTCACTTCCTATCATGATGCGTTATGGTTACTCTAAATCTCTAGCAAGCGGAACAATTGCAGCTAGTGGCACACTGGGGCAAATTATACCTCCGTCAATAGTCCTTATTATCCTTGGCGATGTGATGAGTGTTAGTGTTGGTGATCTGTTTCGTGCAGCTTTAGCTCCTTCACTTCTTTTGGTAGGACTTTATATACTGTATATTTTAGTCATCTCATACCTAAAACCTGAAATTGCACCAGCAATACCCAACCATGGAGAAGATAGAAAAAAGATAATCATCCAAGCTATTATCTCAATTGTACCTCCTATGCTTTTGATAATGTTAGTTTTAGGAAGTATATTTGCTGGTGTTGCAACTCCTACTGAGTCAGCAGCTTTTGGTGCGGTTGGGGCAATGTTACTTTCAATTACAAATGGTACATTTTCATTTTTAAATCTCAAAGAAGGTGCACAAGAGACTGTTAAACTTACATCCATGATATTTATGATTCTTATCGGGGCTACAGCATTTTCACTAGTTTTTAATGAAGTTGGCGGTGGAGACCTGATTTTAGAATTTTTTGAAAACGATATCGCAGATGCTTGGACTTTTGTAGCGATTGCCATGATTGCTATATTTATCTTAGGATTTTTTGTCGATTTTTTAGAGATTTGTTTTATCGTGATACCAATTTTATTACCTATCGTTGAAGTTTTTGATATCGATCCAATTTGGTTTGCAATTTTAATCGCTATGAATTTACAAGCTTCATTTTTAACACCACCTTTTGGATTTGCACTTTTTTATCTAAAAGGTTCGGCTGGGGATTTGGTAAGCACAAAAGATATCTATAAAGGGGTCATTCCTTTTATAATTTTACAACTTGTAACGCTATTTATTATTATTTTGTTTCCGCAGATTGTGAGAGTGTTTTTGGATTAATAAAATGGGGACCCCCCCCATTTTATCTTTTATGCAGCGACTCGTTGTCCCTCGATATAATAAGATTCTTTACCAGAAACTTTAGTGAGATTTACTTTATATTTTTCAGACCATTTTTGGATAAGCTCATGTGCTACTTCTGAATTACTTTCATTTTTAATCTTAAAAAAATCATGTGAAGAAGATACCGCTATAAACGATCCATAAGGCTTAAGTGACTCTTGTAGTGACATAATATGTTTTTTAATACTTTCATATCCATGTGTATTCTTAATAATTTCTTTTAAGGTCTCTTTCATACTACTTGTATGCGTATAACCTAACTGTACTAAAAGTGCTTCATCTGTAACATTCGCCATGTATAATCCTTTAAGTAAATTGAATTTAATTATAAACAATTTTTACATAAAAAACTCTTAAATTTTTAAGAAATTTTTGAATTATTTCATTAGTTAAATATATTAAATTTATTTACCCTTGGCTTTTTGGATTGAATGTATATATTGGTAATCAATTGCAATTTTTTTACTTTTTGGTAATGATTTGAAAAGTCTCTCTATCGCTTCATTAAAATCTGAAAAAAGATAATTTGCCATGCTTCCTGGAATTGGATTTATCTCATTTAAAAGAATTTTTCCATCCACTACAAAAAAGTCACATCTTATCAATGCCCCTTCAAATAGGCTTCCATACACCTTTTGAAAAGTAAGTTTTAAATTCTCTTCAAGATAACTATCAACATCCGCTTTTTGAACTTGTGAGGTTCTAGAAAAATCAAGATACTTTTTATCAAAGTCTAAAAACTCCTCTTTTTGAGGCTCTTCAACGATAGAGAAGATAAATTCATCTGCTTTAAGACCCGCTAAATTATACTCCTTAACACCCTCGATAAATGGCTCTACAAGCACCTCTGTGTCAAACTCATATGCAACATCAAGGGCATACTCTAATTCGGACTCATCTCTTACGATACTAACTCCTATAGAGCTTCCAAGGCGGAGTGGTTTGATAATCACAGGATAGTCCAAACTAATTTTATAAGCACCTTTTTGAAGCACTTCAAAATCCACAACCTCAACCCCTAAAGATTTTGCATAAAGTTTGGTAAAAAGCTTGTTAAAGCTCAAAACTGATGCTTCAACTCTTGGACCGATAAAAGGAATCTCAAAAAACTCTAAAAGTGAAGCAATTTTCCCATCTTCACCATCTGCACCATGAGAGAGGTTAAGTGCAACATCAAAATCCACCCTCTTCTCTTTTATGAGTGTTTTTTGAAAAAAGCCACCATTTTTAAGCGTTAACTTTGGAGACTTTTTATAATCCCCACTACTAAAAAGTTTTGATTTAATTTTAGAGGTATCTATATGATAAAATTCTCTATCCTTATCACAAAAAATATAGATAATTTCACTTTTTAAAATATCTTTCATAGCAATTGCAGAGACAATGCTTATCTCATGCTCATAACTTTGAGCTCCAAAAATAATAGCAATTTTCAATAGTCTTCCTTAGGTAAGTTTTTTTAACGCTTCTTTTATAAGCGTTTGCGTTGTATCACTCTTACAAGTTGCAAGAACTTTAGTAATTCTCTCTTTTTTAAATCCTAAACTCTCTAATGCCAAAAGTGCATCCTGTTTTGTTTGACTTACCGCATCAAGAGTATCTGTTGTTAAAACAAAATCTCCCAACTCTACTAAAATTCGTTTTGCACTTTTAGGACCAATTCCTGGAACGGTTTTGATGGTATCAACATCTTGAGAAAAAACAGCAGCCGAGAATGCTTCAGGTGTAAATGTAGAACAGATTGCCAAAGCAGTACTAGGACCAACTCCATTTATCTTGATTACTCGATCAAACATTGTTTTTTCTAAAGTTTCAAGAAACCCATAAAGTGCATGGCTATCTTCTTTTATAATTTGAGTAGTATATAATGAAATAACATTAGAAGAAATCTTAGCACTACAATTTATAGAAATATGTACTAAATAAGTTAGACCATTAGAGAGCTTGAGGTGTAAATAGGTAGGTTCTTTCTTAACAACCTCCCCTTCTATTGCAACTATGATAGGTTATCCTTTTCTATTTAAAATAAACTCCCCATCTTCAGCTGCTTGAAGTGTAATCTCATGTGCCATTTCACCATCTCTTAAAAGGTGTGAAGCATTTATTGGAGGTGAGATAATCTTAAAAATTACCTCGTTAAACTCCCTCCAAATAGCGTTATTAACCACTTTTGCATCAAAAACAGAAGATTGAAGATTATTCAAATCTTCCGTAAGAGTTTCGTTTTGTATTCTAGCATCTTTTAACTCTTTTAAGAGCAAATTATGCTCTTTTATCCTATTTTGATTCTCTTTCATCTTTGTCACTAATGAACTTGGAGGTTTTGTACCAGAGGCCATTAACTCTTTGATACGGTCATGTATCTTGATCGTTGTATCTTTTTCATTATAAATCTTAATTTTTATCTGTTTGATCTTTTTTGTAATTATCTCTATATTTGAGTTGACATCAAAAATACCTGCCTTAATAGCTTCAACTTTCTCTTTAAAACCACGTTGAGCCTTAGCATCGATGATAAATTTATTTCCAGTTCCTTCAACTTTATCCAACTCTATGTGATGAGAAGCTTGAACCGTAACATTAGAGAGTACACTCTCTATATAAACCTCTCGTGCTTCTATCTCTCCACCTGAAGCTTTTTTAATACGCACAACATCACCAACAACTTTTCCACCTTCAAGTAGATCGATCGTAATGTTCTCTCCATCTATAAATCCTTTATGCAGATTTACCGATACATCTCCCCCATAGAGTTTAGCACTTTGATGTGTCTGACCACCAATCTCTATAACTTTAGCTTTTACAACCGCACCATTTCCAACATTTCCCTCTGCCTTAACCTCAGAAGTCTCGATATGCACTCCAGCACCAATCGCATCAGACATCGAATCATTACCTTTGATATCAATTTTAATATCCTTATCTTCTCCTGCCTCGATGGAGCCTGTAGTTCTAAAACTCACTTCATTTACAATCAATTCATCACTGATCTCGAATTCATTTGGTTTAGGCTCATTGATAAATCCACTTCTATTTGCGATATAAAGTATTTTATTATCTAACTCTTTACATTCGATATCTTCTGAAGCGTGAATGACTGGAAGTTCACTAGAGAGCTCAACTTGTTGAAATGTGATAATATTTCCTCTACAATCTCGACCGATGCGTCCCTCTTTAGGTTGTAAAATCTCTATCATTACATCACCCTCTTTAACAGTGTGCATAAACCCTTTATTTGAGTGATCTACTTTTTGACCATCATCTTTCTTTTTTTCTCTAAACTTATAGAGTATTTCTCCAGCAGTCTGTTTTTGCATCTCATATGCTTGACATAAAACAATACTGACACCCTCTTCTATCTTTTTATTTACCCTTATGGAAGAGACCAACTTTTTAATTTCACAACGAACTTCCTCATCAAAACAGCCTAACATAATCTTCAATTTTGCCTTTTTCTTATCAAGTTCAGCAAGAATCTCACCCTCTAATCCATCAAAATAACTAACCTCATTCTGCTGCTTTATAGTCGCTACTACCTTAGTAAGTGATTTATTGCCACCAATTGCGATCTTTATAGGAAATCTAGAGCTATTTTTTTTATAGACTTCAATTTTTAATTTTTGCAACATCTCCATTTCTGGATTTAAAATATTCTCAACTTTGAAAAACTTCTCTCTATCTATCTCTTGCAACTCTCTATATCTTGGGCTATCTACCTTTTTATAGAATGTTTTATAGGATAAAATTTTATAATCAAGTGTTCTTACATCAATCTTATGAGTGCGTGCAATCTCCTCCAAATCCTTGGAAACGTCGCTACTCTCAATAACTTTTTTTTCAAATTCAGTAGGTACCGTATCTTCTTTTTTCTTCTTACCCAAGATGTCAAATAAGCCCAATTTATATCCTTGTATCATTATTAGCTATTAAATCGTCAAAAATGAAAAATATTTTAATAAGAGATTTTGTTGTATCATTGATATCATGTTTAAATCTATCTTTACCAACTCTTTTGGCATCTTAACTTCACGAATTCTAGGATTTGTCAGAGACATGCTCCAAGCTTCTATTTTAGGGGCAAATATATACACCGATATTTTCATCGTAGCATTTAAACTACCCAACCTTTTCAGACGAATCTTTGCAGAAGGAGCTTTTACCCAAAGTTTTTTACCTTCATTTGCACACGCCAAACAAAAAAGTGTTTTTTCAGTCTCTATATTTTTAAAGTTTTTTGGATTTTTAGTACTATTTTCAATTTTTGTTTCAATTTTTTCCAACTTTTTTACAAAAATAATTGCTTCAGGTTTTAGTGCAGAAACAATCAAAGAAGCAGCTCCATTAGTAGCTATAAACTTCAACTATCTCATCTTAATCTTTATCGTCACATTTTTAGCCTCACTTTTACAATACAAAAACCACTTCGCCACAACAGCATTTTCAACAGCTCTTTTAAATATCGCACTCATTGGTGCACTTTTATACTCACAAAATTCCCCTCCAAAGACCATTGTTTATAACATGAGTTATGCTGTTATCATTGGAGGGCTCATGCAAGTTGCTGTACATGTCATAGCCTCTTATAAACTTCATCTTTTTAAAATCTTTATTGGAGGGTTTAACGGATTAAAAAGTAAAAGCCATAAAATTACAAAAGATGTTAAAAAATTTAAAAGCACATTTGGGGCATCTGTTCTAGGAAGTTCCACCGCACAGATCTCCGCCTTTTTAGATGGCTGGCTCGCATCATTTTTATTTGCTGGATCTATCTCCTATCTCTACTACGCCAATCGAATTTTCCAATTTCCACTTGCACTTTTTGCCATTGCCACTTCAGTCGCAATCTTCCCAAAAGTTTCAAGGTTTTTAAAAAACAATAATGACGAAAAAGCCCATGAGATGTTGCAAAAAAGTTTCTGGTTTTTGTCCTACTTATTAACTATCGCAACGGTTGTAGGTATCATCTTCTCTGATAAAATTGTCTGGCTTTTATATGAGAGAGGTGCTTTTACTGCACAAGACAGTGCAAACACAAGCATGATACTAAGCATGTATCTTGTAGGACT
>JAOZKZ010000257.1 GCA_029935075.1 Campylobacterales bacterium | reverse complement strand
CTTTCAAGAAAAAGATGGATTAGTTTTACTTGACCAGATAAGAGCAGTTGACAAAGGTAGATTGATTAAAAAAATAGGAACGATAAAAGAAGAGAGAGCAAAAACAATTTCAGCAACTTTAGTTGAGATGTTTCAGTATTAAAGAAGTCATTCAAAGCTTTTTTAGAGAAACAAATGTTAAATACAATTAAAAAGTAAAATACATAGGCAAAAGATAAATGAAAATAAAAAAAACAGCCCCATATATAGAAAAACTTTTAACCAAAAGGGTCTCCTTTTACCCTAAGCTAAATGATAAACAACAAGATGAATTATGGGACTTGTTGAGTGACTATGAGAGATATAGAATCCAACTTAAAAATCAAAAAAAGGTGGGTTTAGGAAAAGATAAGTTTATACTAAATGAGTATGCTTGCGAACAAGTACCACTAGGAAAATATAAAAACCTAAAATAGTGGGATAAAAAAAACTACATCTATCAAAAGAAGCACGGTCAAACACATCTTGACAAAAAATATAAACTCTATTTGTTTGGTGATTGGTGCAAACTTATAGAGAACAAAAAACTTATTTATGGAGAAATTTTTTCGTTAAATGGCTACATCTTTGATAAAGTTTCAGCAAAATTAAATAAGTTTGAAAATGGACTCTATCCACATACCATGAAGTTTAACTTTATAAAAAACAATGATAAGCAAAACACTTCAACGCTAAAAATAAAAGTCAAAGCTTATGGAAAAGAGAAAGAGCTCAAAGAGTTTCAAAAATTTAAAATGATATTTGAGCAAGAGGTATTACATCCAAAGATTAAAAAGTATATATTGAAAAACTTTAAAAACAAAACATACAGAATTGTCCATAAAAAAGATACTTTTGATAATTTTCATCAATTTCTCCTTTCTGACAATGAAGCGTTGAAAAATTGTAAATTTGAGACCTTTTTGGATGATTTTAACATACTCAAAAGAGATAACAAAGATTTAAAAATAATAGAAAAAAAGTTTTACAGATATGCTAAAAATTATCTACTAAAAAACTTCATTTCAAAAAGCACTACAAAATGAAACAAGAAGATTTTAAAATAGGTAAGAACTTTTTCACAGCCTCAGGCAAATGGAGATGCACAGACGTAGGCACAAGAGTTATCATCGCTATAAAACTTGATCAAGAAGATGAAAGAAACTATAATGGTCCTCCCTACAGCATTGCAGAGAGTATTTTTGATGAATATGATTTTGAAGGCTGTTTTCAGACTGAAGAAGAGTCTATCAAAGAGTTAGGATAAATTAACAACCTACTCCATAAACATCCAATAGATAAATGAAGGAATATCATTAACTCCAACATAAATATACCAATCCTGGCCCTGATAATCATCTCTTCTTGCAGCAGTAATTCGTACCATATTTAAGACATCTAAATAAGCATTAAACCCTGTGTCTATCTCCGTATCTAATGTTCTCTCAAAATCTTTATAAAGTGACGGTCCAAAACCTACAGAGATAAAATCTTGCTTGACTTCAAAGTTTAAATTCAAATCCAATCTTGCAAAATTTACTTGATCTTTTTTATCATACAACTCAAAAGAAAGTGACGGTTTTAACTCAATAGCCTTTGGAATAAAAAAACTATCATGCTTAAAATAATAGTAATTTTCATACCCTATCGAAATCATATTTTTTGTCAAAGCAACCTCATATGGCAACATCTTTACCCAAAGCTTGTCTTGATCGAGTGGTGCTGAAACTGGATTATAGGTATATCCACTTTTATGACGATAAAACGATCCTGCGGTATATGCGGCAACAGCAGAAATTGCTTTGGTTAAGTTTGTTGAGTTTTTTCGCTCTAACTCTACGATTCTTTGCACGATAAAAGCCAAAGACTCTCGATACCACTCATCAGGATAGGCAAGGGCATGTTTAAGATATTTATTTTGAGCAACATAACCATTTTTATTTAAATTATTGATAAAGGTATGAAAATCTTGCATATCATTTATAGTGATGTTTTTGATAGATTGATAAATCTTGAAAAGGTCTTCATCTACCTCAAAATCACCCTCTTCAAAAGCGTAACCAAACTCCTCTTTGGAGAGATAATTTAAAAAGCCCCTACCCCGTTTAGAATCTTTGACTAAAATATTATAGATATATCGTTTTGCACCTCTAACACATTTTTCATTCCCTTCACATGCATAATTTGCACTATTTACAATCGCACCATAAACCCCTACAAAATAGTCATAATCTCTAAAGCCTCTATCCAAAAAAGCACCAAAATGTTCCAACAGTTTACCTGTCAATGGGAAATATCTATCGGAGAGATGTATCTCTTTATCACTATTTTCAAAATGTTCCGCCAAAGTATTATATAACACACTTGACTCAGATGCAGAAAATATATCCATAAGAAGCTCAATTGCACTATTTATAGGACTAACTTCTGGCTCACTTGCATTGTCTCGTTTAATTCTTGAAAAGGTACGCCGCATATTAGCTGGATCCATAAAGATATAATCACTACTCTTATCATCAGCCAAGCGAATAGCCAGATCCAAAGGAATATTATCAAACACTCCACCATCTAAAAACTTTGCCCTCTCTGGTACACCTTTATAGATATAATCAAGCGTAACTTGTTCAAATGCAATAGGAAAAGCAGAAGATGCAAACATCGCTTTTTTCATCGCATCATCACTGATAAGACCCTCTTTTGAGAGGTGGATAATATTATCTCTTTTTATATTTTTATTGTCAACAACATAAGCACTTCCATCATCTCCCACTTTAAGAGTTATAGGGATTTGAAAAAGTTTATTATTTATTTTTATGCCATTTATATCTACCTGTTTTGGCTGCACTCTAGTGACTGCAAATCCAAAAGGAACGCTGCACTCTTTATCATAAAGTGGTCGGTGC
>JAOZKZ010000009.1:20837-26854 GCA_029935075.1 Campylobacterales bacterium | reverse complement strand
TCAATTAGGTACTACTGCTGGTGATAAATCCGTCTTTACCAGAGAAACAGAAGATATAGATGATGCCAAAGCCTCTTCAGGGACCTACCTTAAATACTGGATAACACCATCCAAAACTTTAGCGGTAACCCCATCAGAGGTTTATACATATACACCTTCGATAATAAACCAAGAGTTCGAGGATGAATTAATCACCTCTACAAGAAGTTTTAAAACAATAGTACATTTGCCTGATAATGCAAAGTTGAACACATTTAGTGGTACTTTAGAGAAGTCATAATGGCAATTAATGATATAGTAACTAACATCTACAAGGCTAAGTTTGCCATAGTAGATGACTTCGAGTTCATCTTTTTGAATAATACTACTAAGTTCACCGGTATTCAGGGGTTTACTCCTGAAGAAGTCTGGAAAATGTGTTGTATCAATATAGACAACCCTCAGCTGGCTTCAGGTGTGGGTCTTAGTTTACACGGTGGTGTTTGGAGACAAATAGCCCAAAGAAATGAGACTTATACATTTAGTGTAAACTTTAGGGACTTCGAGGGCTTAGAACTAAGAAAATATTTCATAAAAGTCTGGGAAAAACAGCAAAAAGGATACTATGATGATATAGTATCCCATGTTCAGATAAAAATAGATAAACAAATGATTTTTGAAAGCTCAAAGGTCCTGATATCTAATATATCTCAAGTTCAGTTTGATAATAACAATACACAAATAGCGGAATTTACGATATCGTTTGCCAGTCCTGTCCAAGGAGCAAAGATATAAATAAAATAAAAGGAAAGAGATGACACAAAAAGAATTAAATGAGATGGCTATTTTAAAAGCCAAGGCAGATAAAGCCCAGAGAGACGCAGAAAAGGCAGAGGTTAAAGCAGAAAAGGCAGAAAAGGCAGAGGTTAAAGCAGAAAAGGCAGAAAAGGCAGAGGTTAAAGCAGAAAAGGCAGAAAAGGCAGAGGTTAAAGTGGATATTAAAAAATACCCTTTTGATGTAAAATTAGGCGAAAACAAAACAATTCATTTTAAACCATGGACGGGCAAAACCAAGAAGAAATTCCGTAAGGTTTTTGAAAAACTTGAGGACATCAACGACCTTGATTTTGATGATGTGGTAAGGGTCCTTATTAGAGATAATGTATCCGATTATGATGTTTATCTCTCAGATTCAGAACAACAGTATCTTACTGCCCTTTTGAGAAAGGAATCAATAGCCGATGAATTTGAGTTTGACTCTGAGTGTGAATACTGTCAGAGCCTACAGCACATAAAAACCTCAGTTACAGAATCCGTTGAATACACGATGAACCAATTCCCAAAGAAGCTAAACAATACAGAATTTATAGACATCAAGAGCCAAAGCCTGCTTAAAGATATAGAACAAGATATTATAAACTCTCAGGATTATGATGGTATTACTCAAGAAAAAGATATAGAATTCGCTTTACATATCAACAACAATAAAAGCCCTCTGGAAACCCTGGATTGGATTGATGACCTTCCTTTAAAGGACATATCAGTAGTATATGATAATCTGAAATCGGTATCTTCTGAAATGACCATGAAAGTACAAAAACACTGTACAGAATGTGGGAAAGAATCTAATTTCATAGCACAAGAAATTCCAGGGTTGTTTGAGTCTTTATTACAATAACCTAGTCAGATGAAATACAAAAAATCAAAGACATGGTACCAAGATCGTTTAGATAACCTAAAACGGTACACCACAAAGCAAGAGAAAGAATTCTTGCTTTTAGAAGATGATGTGCCTTTGATAGACAAACTTAAAACCCTGACTGATACAAAACCCCTGAATGAACTTGATGCTATGGCTCTGATGTTTAAACTAAGAGAAATCTCGGTATCTAATATAATAGAAATTCAACAAGAATGCCATTGTGGCAGTGTTAATGCTTATAATATAGATACTAATGATTTTTTTAATTTTGATTTTGAAGATGGTATTCCCTTGGGAGTTTTTGAAAGTATAAATGACATTATAAATACTAAGATAACGGATAAACTTATCTTAAAAGAATACAATAAAATACAAGAAAAAATAGTCAAGAATGCCCAAAAAGTATTCAGCCCTGTGGTTAAAAAGCAGTGTAAAAAATGTAAAGATGAATTAGAGGTCATGGTAAACCCTAATCAGATTATTTCAAAAAGCTCCCCGGCTAGCATATACCAAGATTACCTAAGCCTGAGTTACTATTCTAATTTTTCTAAATTAGACACAGACAGTATGTATCCTTTTGAAAGGGAAATATTCTTGAAGTTATTATCCGAAAAAATAAAAGAAGAACCTAAACTAGGGGGTTAATATGAGCTTCATGACTGATATGTTTGGTGGTAATTTCCAGCAGACTTATAATAAAGCAAAATTATATAAAGGCAGATCAGAATCAAAAAGAACAGATAAAAGACTCTCAAGGCTTGAATCTAATCAAAACCTTATACAAGATATAACCGTTACGAATCAGGCACAAGGCAAAGCCACACAAACACAGGTACAAAAAAACTCAAAATCCCAAGAACAAGCTCAAGAAAGACTCAAAACAGCCCTGAATCCATTCAGTATAGATAATATTACATTCACTATGGTCTCGGCAGGTGACGATAGAAAATCCCGTGAAAAAGCCGATAAGGTAAATCAAGAAAATATTAATCTTTTTGAACAACTGAATAAATCCGTTAAACAAATAGCCATTAATACTAAAATAGTCTATGACCAGGACACAGAGGCAAGAAAAAAAGCAAAAAAAGCCTCCGTCTCTGGTGGCTCTGGTGGCTCTGGTGGCTCTGGTGGCTCTGGTGTGGCTGGTAAATCTGGATTACCAGGGATGGATGGAATAACCAAAGCGGCAAACGATGCTATAGAAAAGGGTAGGACTATGCTCGAAAGAGCAATAGATATGTTTTTGAAATATAAGGCTACTATGTTGCTGTTATCACCAGTAATTGGGCTGGCTAAATGGATTTTAAAAGCAGGACCCATTAGATTGGTATACAAGTCATTGAAGTTTCTTTTTAATATGCCTAAGAATCTTATAAAAACTTTAAATTGGATCAAAAATATACCAAAGGCTGGTATAGATGGTTTGAAGTCAATAGTAAACTGGTTTACTGGTAAGGGAACCAAATTCAAAAGAAAAATGATAATGCTTATCAATGGCAAAGATGTAATGAAAGATGTCGCTGAAAGAAAAGCACAAGCAGAAGCGGCAAGGATACTCAAAAAACAAGGAGCCAAGAGGGTAGCAAGTCAAACTCTCAACAAAGCTAGACCATACAACACTACTGGTAATATTTTTAAACAAGGTGGAGCAAAAGCAGGAGCAAAAGCGGGTTCATCTTTGATGAGCACATTAATGAAACAAGGTGCTGTTCAAATTGCCGGACAAGGGGCTAGAACTTTGGCAATGGGCATGCTAACTGGGGTCACTGCTGGTGGGGTCGCAGTCACAGCAGCAGTCACAGCAGCAGTCCTTGCGGCAGGGTATGCGGCATTAAAATTTAACGGGTATGATATAAAAGATGTGCCTGGATTGATAGGCGAAACATGGCATAAATCATCAAAAGCAGTCATGAGCTTCTTTGGTGATTGGTGGGAACACAGAAAAATCGACTTTGATAACTTTAAAGGCATGGTCACAAGAATAGGGCCAATAGTCTGGGAAAAATTAGGTGACTTAGGTGAGGCTATTAAAACAGGCACATGGGATACTATTACATTTTTACCAAAGATGATGGCAAAAGGGGCTATATATGTTGGTGAGGCTTTAGGTTTCGATGGGGTAAAAGAAAAAATAGAAATGATAGAAGATAAAATAGAATGGTTGAAAGGCGCAGTAGGAAGAAAATGGGATAGTTTTGTAAAAGGGACTAAAGACTTTTTTGGTGACATGGGAACCGCCATGGGTAAAGTCTGGACAGAGGTATCGGGTAATACCAGCCAATCGTTCGACCGAATGGGAAAAAGTTGGGATGAAAGTTGGGAAGGAATAGGTACATATTTTGAGGAGAAAAAAGAAAAAAGATTAGCAGAAGAGAAGAGGATAGCAAAAGCCAGAAAAGTCAAAGCAACACAATCTGTCTATTATGACTATGAAGGGGATAAATTTGACGGTCCGGATTTGATGAGAAATATAAAAGATATTTTATATTATGGTGTAGATTCCCCAGAAAATCAAAAATTAGTAAAAGATTATATGGATGCTTATTCAAAAAATATAGGCATACCAAACTGGAACAGAGAATTAGATGCTAATAAAATAATAAACAACCCTAATAACCCCAATAGTAAAATAAATATCAAAAAAAGAAATAAAGCAACAGATAAGGTCATAGAACAAGTAAAAACAGCAACAGTCACCGACAAAAGCTTTTCTGATGCTGTTGTTGAAAAAGTAAAAGATATTACTAATAGTAAAAATATGAAAAATCTTAAGAAAGGTGTTGTTGAGGGTGATCTGATAGCAGTGGGTGATGTTTTGGGAACAGAAGGAACCAAAATAGTAAAAAAGATCACAGATATTGCCGTGGTTGGTAAAGTTATTGATAAAGGTACTGATTTATTAAAGGGTATGGTAGCCGGGGCTATTTCTGAAAAAATTGGTAAAGATATGAGCAAAGATGCTGTTAATGCTATAAAAGATACTATTACGGGTAGTGGGAAATCACCAAATTTTGGAGGTGGAGATCTTAGTGGGGTAAGCGGTGGAAATGAAGCGGCAGGGGCAACCCTAAAAGGACTTCAAAAGAAAGCGGCTCAGATAGTCTCGGCAAACGAGGGTAAATATGACTCTATAAGTGTACTTGCTGATGGTGCTGGTCTTAATTTCGGGGCTTATCAACTAAACAGAGGGTCTTTGTACATGTTTGTTAAATTAATGTACCAAGCCCAGGTTCCAGGAGCAGGGAGATATCTTGGTAGCCAAGCAAGAATAGGAAATTCATTTAGAAATTGGCTTAAAAGAATAGGACTTACCCCTGCTTCCAAAAAAGCACAGGATCAGGTCTTTATTATAAACTATTATAACCCTGCTATAAGACTAGCAAAAGAAAGAGGAATAACCGATCAAAAAGCAATATTTCATATTATAGATCATGCTAATAGTGCTGGTTCTGGCGGTGCTGGTAGGATGTTAAGAAGAGCACCTAAAGGTGCTGGGTCAGAAGAAGTAGCCCAGGCGAGGATGAAAGACTATCAATCATTGAAAAATTGGAGTAAATTCAGCACATCTTGGACAAGAAGAGTAGATGCTATACAAGGTGGTAATGTAGTAGCAGGTATGGTTAGTGAAGGCAGTAAAAGCAGTGTAAATACTGGTATGAATTGGATGGAATTATTAAGGGCTACTGCCAAACAAGGAATAGGTGCTTTATTGAGTGGAACACTAACAACTGCAGCAGGTGCCGGGGCTATTTTTGGGACAGGAGATGTATCGAAAAGTGATGCTAATAAAGGTTCATCAAAATTTGCTTTAGGTGGGGCAGGAAGTGTAGCAAAAAATGCTGGTAAAAAATATGGGAGTTTCACTAAACCTAAACGCCCAGTCAATAGAGTTTTCATACATTGTACTGCTGATGACAACTCAAAAAATGATAATGTTGCTACTGTAAGAAGTTGGCATGTGAAAGGTAACGGCTGGTCAGATATTGGATATCATTATATGATACATGATGATGGAACAATAGATATAGGGAGACCTATAGAAAAAATACCAGCGGCTCAAGGAGGAAACAACACAGGGACTATAGCAATAGTATTACACGGGCTTAAAAATTATTCACAAGCCCAGTTCACAGCTTTAAAAAAATGGGCACTTGATGTTAATAAAGCATATGATGGTCAAATTACATTTCATGGGCATTGTGAAGTTTCAAATAAAACATGTCCTGTCTTTGATTATCGTTCAGTCCTAAAGTTAGATAAAGAAGGGGTTCTTGGATTGAGCGGAGCTTCTAAGGCAAAATCACCCGCACCGGATTTGTTAGGTGAAAATAGCAGT
>JAOZKZ010000009.1:0-20737 GCA_029935075.1 Campylobacterales bacterium | reverse complement strand
AAGGTTATTTCTAAGAGGAAATCAGAAACAACCGCACCGTCTTTGTTAGGTAAAAATAGCAGTAAGGTTATTTCTAAGAGGAAATCAGAAACAACCGCACCGTCTTTGTTAGGTAAAACAACCACACCTAAACAAAAGATAATAAAAAGTCTATTGAAAATTTTAGGGGTAAGTAATGTGGTAAGTACTCAATTAAAAGAATACCAAGGTTCTTCTTCACAGATAGATAACGCCACATCATTAACACCCGTTCAATTTAAAGCACTTAAGTATGTCCTGGGCGAAAGAGAATCTGGGAGTAATTATTCGGCTGTTAATCAATTTGGTTATATAGGAAAATATCAATTCGGGGCATTGGCATTAAATGACCTCGGTTTAGTCAAGAAAAATGTAAAAGACAACAAACAACTAAACGATCCTAATAACTGGTTAACCCAAGGAGGTAAAGAAGGATTCTTAAAAAATTCTGCCTTACAAGAGAACACCATGGACAGAAATCTTAATATGAATTACAAAAGATTAAAGTCAAAAGGTAGAGACTTAAGCACCCCTGGTAAGGTAGCAGGCTACTTGGCAGCGGCACATTTATTAGGCGCATCTGGGGCAAAACCAGGAAAAAGCGATGCTAATGGGGCTACTTTTAGAGAATATTTCTCATTGGGTTCGGCATCAGTAGGGGATAAGGTATTATCTAATGCCGCTTCATCAGGAAAAGGCACATATAATTCAGAGGATGCCAAGGGTGTCAAAGGTGCCAAAGCACCTAATTGGTTAAGTAGTTTAAAAACATCAATGGCAGAATTAGGTAAAAGTAGTAGTAATGTTATTTCTAATAGTGTGTCTGGATTGACTGGGATTTCAATGGATAGTACAGGGACAGAAATAGGTGGTTCTGATGCCATGGCTAAAAATGCAGAGAAGTTTTTAGGTAAAGGGATGACATATAGTCAAAGAAACCGAGGCATAGATTATAAAACTGGTGAGTTAATGAACGGTGCCAGTAGTATGGACTGTTCTAGTTTTGTAGCCATGGTAGTCTGGAAAACATATAAAATACCAGTGACTAGATACGGTGCTGCTACTGCTTCTCAGATAGTATTTTTAAGAAATACTGCTAATGCCACTCCTATACAAAATGGTCAAGAAGAGCCAGGTGATATAGTAATGTTCTTTTGGGATTATCACAAAGCAAAAAAAGGACTTCCTTCCCATACTGCCATAGTAACAGGCAAAGGGGCGATGATACACATGTCAAGTTCAAGAAATGGCATAGTAAAAGGTAAATTAAAATATGGACCTAAGACTAAAATATTTAGAATAAAACCAGTAGGTGCAGGTGAAACGAATGTAATAACAGGCATGCCTAGTGTGGTGCCTGCTAGTACCGAGTCGTCATTTATGCCTGGTGTAGGGATGGTAAAAGGTGGAAACAAAACAATCACTGCCATGAACACTACCATAGAATCTCTCAATGCCAAGATAAACACAATGCAACAAGGGTTGTTAACAAAAGACGAAAAAAACCAGCAAAATCAAGAAAGACAAGGGCTGTTTGGACTCCTTCCAGTCCCTGCGTCTTGTTCATAAAGGAAAATAATGGCAAATAAAAGAAAAATAAAAAATATAGAAGCCTCGCCACCAAGAACTACATTGAGCAGTGGCGGTGGAAGCAGACCTACTAATTTCGGATATATAACATTTCCTACTGGACTAGAAAGTAGTGATGGTGGGGATTATATGACTATTAAAGTATATGATACAGATGCGAATGATATGGTCAATAAAGGCATAGAACCTATATTAAAACAAATAAATAACCTACAAGATAAAGCATATAAAGAAGCCACATCAATGGGAACTGATTATAAAGCCTTGTGGAATAGTTTTGGGACTAGCACCTTTGCTAATAAAAAACTAGATGCCACATACTTTGGAAGTTTAAACCTCCCTTTCCCCAATAACCTTAAAGAAAACTTTAGTCATTCTTATGCTGAACAACCAGGTTGGGCTGCTGGAGGTGGTATGTCTGGGGCATTGGCAGGCTCAGTAGCAGGTAAAGCAACAGGGGTAACAGGAGGAGAAACAACAGGGGCTATTTTGGGTGCCCTGGGTGGTGGCATGGCTGTTGGTGGTCTTCAAAAATTAGAAGGCATGAGTGCAAAAGTCTCGATGGCTACTGGCACACAGGCATATAAGTTCTATGAAAATAAAATAAACATGTATAATAACTCTGCTTTTAGGACCATAGACCTTCAATGGCTCTTGTTTCCACAGAATAAAACAGAAGTGACTAATTTAGAAAGAATAATAAAAACACTAAAACAATACAGCTCGGCTCAATCCTTAGCAGGTAAAATGCTAGTAAGATCGCCTTGTTTTTTCAAGCTGGATTTTCAAAATGATGATATAAATAAAGCATTACAATTCAATGAAGTGAATGTTACCTCTATAAATGTAGAATATTCTCCCGGTGGTAATATGGAAAGACATGAAGACGGATCACCTAAATCAATAAGCCTTAGTATAGGTTTTACAGACAGAGAGCCTAAATTATATGAAGATTGGGATGAATTAGTAGAAGATAAACCTTCTCAACAGTCAGCAGCTAATTGCTAAAGGAAAAATATGAATCAAAGAGTATACAGTTTTGATAAAAAAGAAGCCAAGATAGGCGATTCTGAATTTACATGTACTGATTATTTTCAATATTATACTACTGGATTAGAAGATATAATAGATCATAATATGTTATATGTAACAGAAAGACGAAATAATGAAAGATACGAGGTCTTGAGTCATAACTTATTTAATGATGCAGATTTATCAGATATGTTATTGGGGTTGAATAATGATGTTTATTTATGGGATATGCCTTCAGGGAATGATGAATTTGAACACCTTGTAGATGTTACTTATGATTATATACAAAAAGTAAATAAGACTAAGTTTCCATCAGAAGATATAGAACAATGGAAAGAAATAGCTAGGCAAAGAGTCCAAGATGATGATGATGCGGTAAGGGTAGTAATCATACCAAAAGTATCACAAGTTCAAAAAATTTCAAGATATTTTAAAGATTATTTTAAAACAAGATTAGTAACTTAAGGAGAGATATGAAAGAAATAGAAGAATCATCAATATCACACATATTAACAGAAGCATGGGCGGTTAATGAATTTTTTGTTCGTGTTAATGGCTGTGAACTAAGAGAAGCCGATGTCCTTGATATAGAGGTTATGTATGGTGGGTGTAGTATAGATGCTTCAGTGATGTTTTTAGATACAGAAGGAATATTTAGTGGTGAGGCAGGAACCGCTTCTTTAGCCCAAGGTGGCATTTTAAGTATGGGATGGAATGCTGCTGGTTCTTGTGGTGGTGAATACGAGGGGGCATTTAGTATAGAAAAAGTCAGGTCTACTGAAGCCAAAAATCAAAAAATAGTAATCCTTGATTTAGTAGATGCTCACACAAGAAGCTTAAAAGGCACACATGTTACTAAGGGGTTTCAACAAACTAAATTTTCAGATGGCATAAAAACATTTATGGAAGAAGAAGCAGGTGCTTCGGATTTGATAGTAAAAGGAGCCGACAATGAAAATACCAGAGACTGGATTATACCATCTAATATGAATTTTCATACATGGCTTGAGAAATCTGGTGCTCAGAATGGAATGAAATTAATAAAAGATAAGTTCAATTCTTATTTTGTTTCTGGTGATTTTACCGAATACAATAAAATAGATGTATCTCCTTTTGAATTTGAGGTAGATGCTGATAATCAGTATAGCTTCGGCAGGATACTTCAATATAACCTTGATGGTTTTGATATGAGTGCCGTGATGGATACTATACCTATGGGATTGTCTAATAACTCACAAGTAGTCACAGGGACAGGAGACGAGGCAAAATCAAAAACATCTGCCTTGGATAGTAAACAATCAGCACAAGAGGCAGGAACCGCTGGAGTGCCTATGGTGGATTCGGTAAAATCAAGAGGAAATAAACAAGGGGTAAAACACACAGAAACCCAGCACCAATATTTTACATCGTTGTCAAATGCACAAAAATGTAGCATCTGGGTGCCTGGTTTAAACGCAAACAGAGTAGGAAAAAAGGTAACAGTAAAGTTCCCAAGACCAAACTATCTTAAACAAAATCAATACGATAATGTTTTCAGTGGTTATTGGGAAGTATATGCCGTGAGAGACAAGATAATAAAACAATATTTCATACAAGAGATATTTTTAAGAAGAACAGGAGGAAGTTAATGTCAGGGGCACAAAATAACGCGATAATGAATGCAGTAGGTTCAAAAGGTGAATATGATGGAATAATAGTAAATGCTAAAAATCCAGACCAGGCAAGACAAGCCCAAGTATGGATATTCGGTATATTTGACCACATGACTACAGAACAAATGAAAAATGAACTGCCATGGTGTCCTATCAATACAGGTGAAGGTACCGCTGGCTCGTCAGGGTCTGTTCATTCTATATGGCAAGGACAAAGAGTAAAATGTAGAACAGTAGGGTATGATTCTTGGGAAATAGTACAGTTATTAGACACTACTAAACCAGAAGAGGAGTCTGGTAAAGGTGGACCAAAAGGTGGAGGTGGTTCATCAGGGGGTAATAAATCTACTGGTGGTAAAGAAGTACCTACTAAGGTGAAACCCACACCCGAAGATGAAAAAAGTATGGATGATGTAATAGAATCTCCTAATTTATTAAATATTTCTGTTCCAGGGTTAGCTACTGGAATCGTTTCTAAAATGCTGGGAACTATCTTTACTAAAGCTAACCAATCATTACAAATGATGAAAACCATGGGTATAGGAAGTTTAAAAAGATCAATTAGTTGTGGAGAAGGTAGCCCAGGGGTATGTGGAGGACCAAGATTGCCTCCTTTTGGTTTTATTAAACCTGTTATATCCGTTGGTGATAATGACTGTGGTATATTAGACCTGACCAAAGATTTAACAAGATCAGTAGATTGTGAGGGCGGTAGTTGTGGTAATATTACTGATTTAATAAAAGTTGATGGGTGGGGAGTAGACTTAGAACAATGGAATTTAACGGTAATGAAGTCTAATATATGCATGCCTGATGGGTCAGAATGGAAACCAGACGATGGGGGTAATATTCAATTACCCCCTGGACTTAAACCGGGGTTAGCACAAGTAGAAATGATGCTATTTAATAATTCTCAAACAATAGAACAATGGATGGACCCTAAATTTCAAGTAGGTGGGGGAGAGGGCTCTCAATTTAAAAAAATATCTCTTGTGATGAATGTAGTAGAAGATATGAAGGCATTAGACTTTAGTCAAAGTGTAAATTATATAATGGATAAAGGTTTTAATGAAATAGGGGCTATGACACTAACAGACCGTTTGCCAAAAATAGAGTTTCAACTAAATCCAAAAGGCACAGATAAAGGTGAATTCAGCCAAATGCAGGTTTTCACTGGACCAGGGAAAGATTCAGTATCTATGGAGATGGACTATACTAAAAAATCCGATCCAGAAAAAGTAGAAAAAGGTTCAGAAAAAGCAATAGCGAAAATGGCTTCAAGCCCAATTCCTCAAAAACCAGCATTGTCTGGGTCACATAAAGGTAAACTCGTAAAGGGCGATTTCACAGGGGAATTTGTCGGGGGTGTTGAGATACAAAGACCAGATGCATACAGAGCAGATCAAAAAATCAATGATTCAACTAGTAAAATTACTTTTGCTGATATTGAATTAGGAGCAGGAACAAGGAGTGACAATGACTAAAAATAACCCAAGAGTAGAGATGAATCATCCAGCTAATAGTGTTATCGGCATAACTGCCTTTAATAAAAATGATGAAGAAGATGGTGTAGGTGGTAATATCCAAATGACTTCAGTAGGACAGACCAAGCAATTTTCTAAAGGAAAACACACCCTTGTTTCAGAGGATAGCATTATAAGCCTTGCTAAAAATTCGGTAGTCCAATCAGCGGATAAAATAACTTCTATAGCCAAAGACACAATCATGATTACCAATGATATGAAAAATGTGCTTGAAATGAAAGGCTCTGCTACATCATTAGCATCAGGTGCTTTTCAACTGATGATATTAGGTGGGCCTGGGGCAGTGCCAAATGTAAATAGCTCTAAAATGGTTATGCAGATGGCTTCGGGTGGTGAGATTGGTGCACTCGTGGCAGAACATTCTCTGGGTATTACTTTATCTACTACTGGCATAGGAATAAAAGTATTTGGGACGGAAATTAATCTTAGTGCTGCTGGTGGTATATCTTTATCTAATGGTGCTTCTATAATAAGTGTATTAGCAAACACCATAGAAATGTCAATAGGTGGTACTGCTATTCCACTAGACCTGCCAGCAGGAGGGGGTGACCCATTACCGATTGATGAAAAATCTGGTCTTACTGGGGCAGACCCAAGTAACGCCAAACTAACAGTCACCCCTGATGAAATAAAAATGACATGTAATGGTCAAAAAATCGCCTGTGGCGCTGGTGGTTGTAATATAGGTGGTAATTGTACTATTGAGGGTGGTTGTAATATCAGTGGTGGTTGTACTATTACTGATGGTTGTTCAATAAATGGTCAAGAAATGGCAGGAACTGGTCCATCTGCACCACCAAAAGATGTCAATACATTTACTGCTTCTGATGATATACAAGGTAAAGTAAGAGTCACCTTTGATGCTGATCCTGAGTCTACTTATGAATTAATAGATACTACTGATAATACAGTATTAATGAGTAATATAAGTAGTGGTACTAATTGGTTTACTGATAGAGTAAATGTTCCTTTATTAGTAAAGGGAACAAAAAATGGAGCTGAAATTCTTTCAAATATAGAAGCTGGAAGTGCTTATAGTTTACCTGGAATGGTAACAACTTTCGCAGCATCTACTACATTTGGTAAAAGAATAACCATCCAGTTTGGAAAAACTGATGGTACTCCTATTCCTACATATAATTTAGTAGATGGGTCAACAACAGTAATGACAAATGTAAAATCTGGCGATTCTTGGATGACTGATAAAAAGAATGTGTCCCTGCATCTTGTGGCTATTAATTCAGTAGGTGAAACTAAATCTAACATAAGCATAGGTACTACATTAGTATAAACTAAAAGATATAAATAACTAAAAAAGGGAGAGTATGACTGATTATTTTTATAGTGATTTATCACCTACTTATGTTAATGATGTACTGAGTGGGTATGACCGTGAATATGATATAGATGCTGTTAAAAACTCTTTACTGAACTTATTTTTAATCAACCTAGGAGAAGTGCCAGGCAAACCCAAACAAGGCACTCCTTTAAGAATTGAAGTATTTGATATTTATAGTGATTTTACTGAACAATACTTAGAAACCTCAATAAAAAATGTAGCAGAGAGATATGAACCAAGAGTAAATATTGAAAAATTAACAGTATCTTTAGAAAAAGATTTTAACAGGATAATAGTGATATTAGATTTTACTATAAATTTCAATAATAGAATAGTAGGTGATACATTATACATACCATTTGCCCATAATTCAAAATCCTATATTGGGAACAGAGATTTAAAAAGGATTCAAAAATGAAAGATTTAGAAAACTCAGTAATACCATACGATCAAGGTGAAATAGAACAAGTCCTTAAAGAAATGCTTTTTGATAAAGGAATTACTGATGTTCTTTATGAGGGGTCTAATGTATCTCAACTAAGTTCTGTGATTAGTTATGTTATTGCTACATTAAATGTGAATACGGCTATCAACCTTCAAGAAACACTCCTGCCACTTGCTACTAAACGAATGAATATTTTAATGGGAGCCAGGCAACTTGGATATGAAACTACAAAACAAATAAGTTATGTTTATAATCTTACCGTGAATCCCGTCTATAACGAAGAGGATATAGAAAGAGGAGTGAATGGTCTTCCTATATTAGAAGATGGCAAACAGAAAATCAATATTTACGGCACAGAAGAAAAAATAACACCATTAGTACATAATACAAAATTTGTATGTGGAAGTAATAGTTACTATTATACTGGTCCTACTGTAAATGATTTTTGGATTGTCACTAATGCTGAGATAACAAGAGCAATGAATACAGATATAGAAGAGGATCGTGATGAAGTATACAAAGTAATAGAAGCAAAAGAAGGCAGACTATATACCAAGGATGAAGATGATTTGCTGTCTATAAAAGCAGAAAATTACCAAGACCAAGATGGGGATTGGTTAACGAAACAAGAATACATAGTCCCTTATCAAAATGTAGAAGAAAATGGACTAGGGGTATTTTTAACTTATGTTGATGAAAATGGTAATTTTAGAGAAGCAGTCCAAAGATACAAATCACCTAATTATTTAATAGATGAAAATTTATCTCAAAATGATAACCTTTACACAGTCATACAAAACATAATATTAGATTACCCTACTATATTTTTTGAATACGGAGGTTTTGGTAATCCTATTAGAAGAGGAACTTTAATAGAACTTGAAGTCTTAGTATCCAAAGGCACACAAGGCGAAGCAAAAGGTATATTTAAAGTAGACAACCCACAGATAGGATTTGAGGTTTATGAATACGAACTGTATATTAAAGGCAAAGATGCCGAGAGTAATGAATCAATAAAAGAAAATGCAGTAGTATACCACAATACAGCAAATAGGGCAGTAACCAAATATGATTTTTGTGCTATCATAAACAGACATCAACTGGTAAAAGATGCTGTGGCATGGGGTGGTGAAGAAGAAATTCCTAAAGAAAAGGGTCATATCTGGTTTAGTTGTTACCCTCATGATGTCAAAAGAGTAATTAAATATAAAAAGAACCCAGATACTAGTCAAGAATACGAGGTAATGATAGGCAACCCAAACGAAGATTTTAATAATGATATGCCTGTTTTATATGATTGGTATTTCACTCCCTGTACATATTTTCCAAATGGTGATGTTGATGTCCAAGGGGAGCAAGGCATTTTAACAGAATACTTAGATAATTATAAAATGATGACCATGGAAGCTCATTACAGACATCCTTTATTTGTAAATTTTGATTTTAATTGTGATATTGTTAAATACGATGTTACTAAATCTAATGAAGAAGTAAACAATGGTGTTTTTGGGGAGTTTAATGACTACTTCTTAAATAATATAGAAAAATTTGGTTCTGAATATATTAATTCTAATATACAAAGAGTAATAGATAAATACTTGAGCTATAAATCAGGCATTACTTATTCTGTTAATGTTAGCGGTTCATTATGTAGAGAGATGTTAGATACTTTCAACACAGAATTAAACACCCTTGAGATGTATACATGTGCTACCAGATTAAACAGAAATGTTATTAAATGTTCTTTGGCTTTTCCTTTTGAAAATATGTTCGTAGAGAATTTAAATACGGTAATAGTCAATACTGATTTGGTTCCTAAGATTGATACTGAAGAGTTTGGTCCTTATAAAGAAAAATTATGGGTAGATTATGAGACATTAAATACAGATTCCCCAAACCAAAATCCAAACTATAAAACCGCCAAAATATACCTTGGTAATCAATTATTTGGTGAATATGTAGTAAATAGATCAATAGGGGTAATCGAAATAACTTTTGAATTCAGACCTGATAAGGCAAGTTATGATAACGAATACACAGTATCTTTGGATTATTTATTCGGAAGCAATTACACCAGAGATACAGATTATATAGATTTTGATATAAAGTACCCTTATAGCTTAGACACTAGTACAAATATGCCATTCACAAAAAACACTATGCCAAGGTTACGAAAAGTAAACTTTGTGTATAACTAAGGATAATAATGTTATTACAGCCAAAATATAATTTATCCGATATGAAAACCTCAGAATACACTGAGGATATTACATTTCAAAATATAGTAAATACTCTAACGCCCAGGATTATATACGCTGCCAATGCTGAAATGATTAATGCATTTTCTCAATGTGTGGTGAATTTTTCTCCTATTAGTATCAATATATCTGATTATTGGAATAAAGAAGCGGATTATGCCAGCTTTTTAAACACAAAAATACCCACACCAGATAAAGATATATATAAAACATTTGAAACAGTGGTACCCCCATTAGGACCAGATAATGAACCATTTATGACATTAATAGACCCTAATCAAGTAATACATGATAACTTTTTGGTGCCAAATGAAGGCGAAGATTATATTAATTACCAGCCAAATATAGACTATGGATTTCATATAAGTGCTACTATAGGCTTACAGGATAAACTAGCTTATATATTTATGCATAATGTTTATGCTGTGGCTAGTACAGTAAAACATGATACTAATTTTAAAACAAGAGTCCAGTACATATTAAATAAAGTCAATATAGATACCGGTGTAATGCTAGATATAAATAATCTTTTCACTGAGGATAGATACATAATAAATGGTGAATGGGTTACATCTAAAGGTAAAGATACTGCTCTGATTTATGCCGCCCAACAAGCAGTAGATTCAGGGGTTCAGCCTTATTTTTTAAATAATGTGTTTAAGTTTAAAATAACAAATGAAAGCACCTTTGAATATAGAGTAGAAGGTTCTATTTTTTCTAGTGTGTTTGAGTATTTTGTTATGCCTTTGGCACATCCTATTGGATATACACACGATTATAGATATATTTGCGAGCCTGATGGTGATTATGATTATGATAACTCTGGTTATCAAAATGGTCTCATAGACTTTGTGTTAAGCGCAAAAGAAGAAACCCTTGCTACCTTAACAGTAAGATGTCTTTGTACTTCATCCGAAGACCCTTGTGGAGTAGCAGATATAGAAGAGTATTGTATAGAACACAATCCACCTATATATAATAACCCTGGTGATTTATTAGATATATTTAAGATTGAATCAGACGGTGTGATGGTTACTGTGACAAATTCTATGGACAACGGTTATGTAGTAGGTGATTATATACGAATTAATAACACTACTGAATATAATGGTATGTATGTAATTCAAACTATAGAGAACTCTTATACTTTTACATTATTTAATACTACGGGGACAGATTATACAGAATATGTAGGAACATCTCAAAGCAACCAGAGTGACGAAGTATTTGATTGTGCTGCTAATTCTGTGGGACAATATGGAAGATGGTTTGTAATCGCATCCAATACCGAAGAAGTATGGAATTCTGTTACTGATGTAAATATTTTAGATTATTTAGATGATGGTATAGTAAGAGGTGGTGATTATGATGGTTGGATATATACTAGTTATAAATTTAAAAATGGAAATCATCTTACTAAGTTCTTCAGACATCAAGACACCCAACTAGCAGAAAAGGTAGTAATAGAGTACTGGTTTGAAGGCGGTTTGACCTTACATTCAAGATGGAATGACGGCTGGCAAGCAGACATAGCAGTAGATAATTATCAATACATATATGCTTCTACTTTAAGAGATTCTATAGAAATTACACAAGGAACATCTTGTATTTTACCATTTGGGTTTGAAGACAATCCTGCGATTATAGCGAACAACTATATTGCTAAAATAGGACCAAATCCTGATTGTGTTATACCTGAGGATTATGTCTATAATCCTACTAATTGTGCCGCATGGAGATGTACTGAAGATGATAGACCTAATATATTTAATGCAGGTATGGGCAATTATGGAACTTCGGTGGTTAATAATGTTATAGACCCATTAAATTTAGCAGGTGTATTTTTAGGTACTGTTAATAAAATTCATAAAGCATTCAACTTTAGAGCTATTATTAAGCCGTTGTCAATAGAAACATTAAATGCCTTTTTTGGATTTGAAGATAACCCTGCGAAAGTTCAAGCGGATTATATATCCGGCAAAGGTCCAAACCCAGATGATGTTATTCCTATTTGTTGGGATTATAACCCTAGTAATTGGGATGATGAAACCTGTGTATACATAAAACCACAGTCTAACCTTGGATTTGCTAATTATGGTGATAATGTTGTTGGGGCTTCTCCTATTGGTATTGACCCTTACTCCAAAGCAGGAGAATTGAGAGACGCATATGGCAATTTCTATGTGGTAATTAAACCAATTTGGATAGATACATCTTGGTTTGGGTTTGAAGATGACCCTGATAAGGCTATTTATGCTCATAATAGTAATGTAGGCCCTAACCCTGCTGATGTTATACATACTAATTATACTTATGATGCTTGTTCATATAATGCTAACTTAGGTATGGCTAATTATGGTGATAGTGTAACAGACGCAGAGGTAGAAGGTCTTGACCCTTATACCAAAGCTGGTCTACTAAAAGACTAAAGGAAAAATATGGAATTACAAGAAACTTTTAATGCCCCTCAGGGGTATTTTACTATTAAAGTATATGATAAGAATGATAAGCTTATACAAAAATATGAAGACCCTAATCAGATAATGACCAGAGTACCCTTTAATTTTCTTTCTATGTCTTATGGCGGTGGAAGAAGAGGTATAGGCACCCCTGATGGGTTATCCCCAGAATGGCCTCAAGATGTTAAATTGAGTGATTTCGTGATTGATTGTATAGCTCTTGGAACAGATGGTATAGATGAGAATGAAGACCCTAAAGCATTAACACCAGATATGGATATGCTTTTTAGTGAAATTAGATTATGGGATGGTTGGGCTAATAATACCAATACAAATTCCCCTGATGATATGAACAAATACATATATCAGACACATTTTGATACATCCCATGCTACTGGTGACATATTAGAGCCTGCGACTAAAATAAACGAGGGTCCTTCGTTTCCTTGGGATACCGTGAATAATATTCCTACTTATTACAGCATGGATTCTAATAATCCGTCAAGCGGTGGGCAAAATGAAGCCACTAGTATGACAGTAAAGAGTAAAAACCAAGATGTAATAATAGATTATGAATTTGTCCTTGGTCAGTATGCTGGTAATGGCATCTGGGAAAAAGCAGTAGCATTTACTGAAGCAGGAATGTACCTAAGGTATGATCCTATTCATCTAAGTGATGACTCTGGTATTCAGAATAAACCCCTTGGTGCTCTTTTCAGTATGAAAACATTTCCTAAGGTTTACAAAACAGAGGCATGTTGGCTTAAGATACACTGGACAGTAGTGTTTGGAAATTCTGAAGCAGATATTATTATCATTACCGATGACACTACTACTAGTAATTTTAGGGCTGTATTGACACCATTCTATTGTGGTACAAACGATGGTAACTTGATTGAAACAACAGCAGGATATTGTGAGATATGACACATACGGTAGGTAAATGTGTTTTCAAAGACGGTGGGGAATGTGAAGCACAAAGCACCTATGTTGTTGAGGGTATTGACGACATAAGTGATGTTACTTTTGAATGGAATTTAATATCAGAAGAGGCTTGGTTTATTCCGTTTGATGAACAAAGAAAAAATGAAATAACAGTAGTATCAAAATCAGATAAAAATATATCCTTTACGGTAGAAGTAAAGATAACATTTCCAGATGGCGAGGTAATAACACTAAGGGGTTCTTTTACACACTACAGGGTAAAAGATACCAATAAAGATGTTTGTGTTCAAGATTTATACGAAATACAGACAGGGCAGTGTTATTATGATCTGGGTGGTGTTTGTGATGCTTTTTCAAAATATAGACTAGTAGCAGATTATCCATATATGGATGAGTTAATGTACATCTGGAGTGTTCAAAATGGAACTATCATAGGGGGTCAAGGCACTGATGTGATAGAAGTCCAAACGACTAGTAACAGACACGAAAGAATTTATGTTAAATGTATAGTACAAGCCAGAGGAAGCTCTGCATCAAGTGCTGGTTGGTTTACTCACACTAGGTACACCAAACCCCAGTGTGCTTATTTTAGAGTATGGACACCTTATGGGCATGAGGCATGGGGACCTGTTGATGTTTGGTATTTTAGGACTTCTGAGTTAATACACGGGACTTGCCCTCCGCCTGATAAAGGAAGTAATGAGAATCCAGAACGACCAGAAGAAGAAGACCCTGATGCAATAAGATGTTATAACTTTAATTGTGCGGTTTCACATGGTGCCAAGACTTATGAAAATTATAGACAAAGTGAAGGCAATTTTAGTACATCCGCAATACATGGAGGGTGTACTGATTAATATAAATAAACAAAAAGGAAAGAAATGGCAGATTATAATAGCCCATTTACGGGCGAAGAAATAGACAAAGCAGTATATGATATGTCTAGGGTTAAAAATTTTGTTTGTGTATGGGGCACTTGTTGTGCATTACAAGTACCCTCAGTTTGTGTAGATTTTCAACAAATACCAATAAACCCTGATACCGGTGATAGGACTGGTTTTTATTACATAGTGACTTCTAATTTAAAGACGGATATGAACAATGCTGATTCAAGACCCAATACATCTATGATGACTGTTACAAATGAACAACAGCAAGCAGCAGGCACAGGGCATGTTTGGATTAATGAATCATCTGGAGAATCAGTGACTACTCAGACTACTTTGATGGACGGGGCTTTAACTGCATATCAATTAACTACTTTTGACCCTGAAGAGGGTGAGGTATTACCCAAACCTATTCTTTGGTATATACACCAAATTTTTAGATACCAGAGCATACAGAAAACAGATGAACCAAGTTGTTAGGAGAAATATATGAGTTATTATGATAGTCCTTATACAGGAAAAGAAGTAGACCAGGCTATAGAAATTATACAAACAATGAAACAATGGATATGTGTATGGGGTGGACCTTGTGGAGAATCACCTACTAATTGTGGGGTGGCTTTTGCCGATATGACACCCAATCCTGATACTGGCGACAGAACGGGTCCTTATAAAATATTATCTAAAAGTAATAATGAGCCTTTGGAAAAAGTCACTCATAGTTTTCATAAAGGTGGACCTGGACCTTTTGTGTCATATATAGATGTATATGCTGAGGGCAATCATGCCAGCGGTACTTCTGGGGGCTGGATAGCACCTTATGAAAATGTTGAATTGAGTAGTTGTGATGTTTCTAATGGTAGAATACATATTACTTGGTCAAAAGAAGACCCAAGAGATTATTGGCTACCACCAGAAGAAAAAAAGCAAATAGAAGCTGAAGATAAAGTAGTCCGAGGGACACATTTTATACACGAAGTCTGGAGATACCAGAACTATTATAAGAGTATGAACACTACACTTTGTAAATAAGCTTAAAAATCAGCAGAGAGTTTATGTTCTATGTATTGTTTTACTTGCTTTTTGAAGGTATTTTCCATGTCTTCCATATAATCAAACATAAAGGTCAAAGTCAGGGTATTCAAAGGGTCTTCTGAATCGGTAGTAGTAGCCTGAATATTTCCAAAGCTTAATAACCTGCATCTATAGAAATTAATCTTTTTCATAGATTTACCGTCCCCATTAAAAAATTCTATCCAGAGGTCAAATGATTTAGCCTTGTCAAAAGTAGCCTGTTCTACATTTAGTCCTTCTAGGAAATATAAGTACAAGTTATTCCATACATTCCACTCTTTATCTAAAATAACATCTATACTCAGGTCATCATAATCTACTGTATCTGCCGCTAACCCAACCATCGCCCCTGCTCTTGTATTTACTTGGGGTGGTGATAAATTAATACCTGGTAGTTGGAATGTTTGTGAATTTACCCAAACCTTGGGTAAAGTGGCACTTCCGAATTGAATATTACTCTGTGTATTAAAAGAGTTCTCATTTAAAGCCATGTCTTTCCTTTAAGTTTTTTTTAAGTTTATTTAGTTATATCAAATCAACCCAGAAAACCACAGTGACTTGAGTCCTGTGGATGAATGGATTCAAGTAAACTTAGGGTAAACTTAAGGTTAATTTAAGTTTGGTTTGGTATAATAGACCTGTAGCAAATAAAAATAACCCAGAACGAAAACCAAGTCAGTGGTTAGTTTGCTACATTGTTAAACCACCGGATCGGTGGGGTTAGCCTGAATTTAAGCAGAACCGTATACATTTAGTTTAGGCTAAGTATACGATACCTACTTGAAACAGCAGGAAAAATCAACTGTAAAGTTGAAACTACAGTGACTCTCCTTACGGAGTAAGAGTCCTGTAGCAGATCATAATATAGAATATTTATAAAAGTCTAAAAGTCTAAAAGTTTCTGGTGTTTAAAAAAAAAGAAAAAAAGGAAACAAAGACGAATGGAGACAATCACATACTTATCGGAGCCAGTCCTGAACTCGGAGCTGGTGATGGTAAACAATGCTAAGCTTTTAAAAAATAACCTAGGGCTTTTAAATGATCAACATATCCCCAGGATTAATATCCTAAGAAAAGAGTTCATAGAACTAGAAAAACAAAGCAACCAAGGAAAAACAGGGCTACAAAAAGACAAAAGAATAATAAGAGATGAAATTAGGGAACTCAGTTCTAAGACATACACCGATATCAATACAGATATTTTTGGCACTATGATTACTACTATAGTAAACCGAATAGCATCAAGGCCCCAATTTAGCAATTATACATTTATAGATGAAATGAAAAGCCTGGCGATAGAGCATATCTTGTTATATAGTTATAGATTTGACCCCTTTAGGCAGTCTAAGATATCTGGACAATATGCCTCTGCTTTTGCTTATATTAGTACTATTAGTTTTCATGCTTTTATAGCTACTATTAATAAGTTTAATAAAGAGCAAAAAAAAGCAAAAGACCAATTCCTAGAAAAACAAAAATTAATACACAAAGAACCCAATAGAATCATTTATGATGAAGAATACACCACACCAGAAAGAACAATAAACCTCCCTAACTTAAAAGAAAATGAACTCTATGATATAATCAAACACACCACAATAAAAGAAGAAACAGAGTTCTGGATACCGCAAGGTTATATATTAGACAAAAAGATTACTGATTTTATACTTAAATATGAGTATAATATAAGCATAAGAAGATTAAAAGACCCAAAAGAAGCTGATGTATCAGCTTAATCAAAAAGATATCAAAGCATATAGAGAAGAAATCCTCGAAAAGCAAGATGGTATTTGCCCTGTGCTCCAGGTGAAGATTGAAGAGGGGTTTGCCACACTGGATCATGCTCATGAGGATTCTCTTTACTCTGAAACCATAGAGGGGCAAATAAGAGGAGTCCTTAACAAGTATTGCAATAGCCTTGAAGGCTCAATGCGAGCAAGATTCAAACGATCAGGGGTATCTGGTATCATTACCTTTGAAGAGTTTTTATTAAATCTTTATACTTACCTGATGGAACACAGACATCCCTTGTTACACCCGTCCAATAAACCAAGGACAAGAAAGCTCCAAAAAAGAAGCTACCAAGAACTAAAAAGAGAAATACAAGAGGTGAATCATTATCTGAACAAACCATTAAAAATGCCAGACTACCCTAAGTCAGGGAGAATGACCAAAAAATTAAAAGAGCTTTTTGAGAGCTTTGCTATCACCCCTAGGTTTTATGCCTTGAAGGGAAAAAAATGAATCATGATATAACAAAGCTTTTAAATGAAATAGGCAAGATAAAAGACTTGTCCTTAATGGACAAAATAACAACTTATTGTGAACAAAATGACCTAAGTACTCAAGAAATCGGGGATATTTTAAGCGAGTCTGAGCAATTTAAGCGAAATTTTTGGATAGATTGTGTTAATAATAATACTATTAAGGATGATTTTTTAAAAGAAAAAATCCAAGAGACTTTTGACTTGGATGAGTGGTAAGGTTTATTTAAGAATACTGTGGTATAATAGATAAAAAGGATAAGAATGATACTTTGGTCTAATCAGGTAAAAATAGTAAATGATTTTTCTTTATCATTTCAGAAAAATGAAAAAATACACACCAAGATACAAGAAAGTGTACTCCAGAGGGATAAGTCCTTTTTAAGCCCTAGCAAATATGACCAATACACCAAGAGTGATTTTAAATTTATTGTGTTATGGACTTGCTTAAACTACGGGGCTAACAAAATAGACACCCTTAAGATACTTAACAACTACAGCAAAGATGATATTAATATAATAAATCATCATAAGAATAAGTTAATCAACTACAAAAGCACAATAAAGAACGATAAGATTTTTATGAATCAATACCAGAATACTTTAAGTTCTGTAATGAATGCTTATTATAAAGGAAACATAAACATAGCATCTACTTGGTTGAATATAAAAGACAAAAAACCAGAAACAAGAGTCCAAAAAAAATTCATAAATAATATTAACTTCTTTATGAGTTATTTTGACAAGATAAAAACAAACATAGAAGAAATTGAAGGGGTATGATGTTAAGTATAGATGAAAAAGAGTATTTACTAATAGAGAAATATAGACCAAAAAACCTGGATGATATAGTCATCACTGAATCTTTGAGAACTCAGGCAAAAAAATGGGTAAAAGACGGAGAGATTCCTAATTTATTATTAAGTTCAAAAATACCAGGGACAGGAAAAACCTCATTTGCCCATACATTAATACACGAAACAGATGCTGAGGCTCTTTTTATAAATGCTTCTCTGTACCCCAATATTGATATATTAAGGAATAAAGTACAAGGATTCGCCATGACTGCTAGCTTTGATGGCAGAGCCAAAATAGTAGTTCTTGACGAGGCTGATTCGTTAAATTCAACTAGTACACAAAAGGCCCTAAGAGGGTTCATAGAAGAGTACAGCAAAAATTGTAGATTTATTTTGACATGTAACTATAAAGATAAAATCATAGAGCCTATCCAAAATAGACTTATTGAGATTGATTTCGATTTGATGTTTAATGCTAATAAAAAAGAACTTATAAAACAAATGTACCTAAGGACTAAAAGTATACTTGAACACGAGAAGATACAGTTTAATCAAGATGATCTTTTATACTTAGTGGGTCATTTTTACCCATCCAGCAGAACAGTTATAAACAAGGTTCAAGAGTTCAACACAAACGGTACTCTTTTGATAAACAAAGTAGACATAGACACCACCAAGATAAACAAAGACCTTATAGATGCCATTAAGGCAAAAGATTTCAATAAAATCAGGCTAAAAATTTCTAAAATGTCCGACCCAGGGGGTATTTTTACTACCATTTACGAAAATATAGAGGAGTTTAATCAGGATAAAAGACCCAGTATAGTAATAACTTGTGCCAAATACAGTGCTTGGAATAGCCAAGTCAGAGATAGGTTAGTAAATGCGGTAGCATGTGCCGTAGAAATTGGAGAATTATGCTAAGTTTAGAATATGATGTACAAAGTGCTTTTAAAAAATACGACTTGAAGTGTTATTTTAATATATCAGAGGATTGCTATAGGCTTACCCTTTTTGATAGAAATGAACATCAGACTATGGTTTTTGTACCCAAGAAGATATCCAAGCAAAGCACGAAGATAGTAAAACACATCATGAAATACTGTATCAAGAAATACCCCGAGATGTTCCTTTAGGTTATTTTAAGGTTAATACGGTATAATACGGTATAATACAACATAAAAGGGGAGAAATGAAAAAATTTAAAGGTCTATCTTTATTTTCAAATGTTGGTATAGCTGAAACATATTCATGTGAGTATATAGATTTTAAAGTTGCCAATGAGCTTATACAAAACAGGGCTGATTTTTATAAGGAAATGTATCCTGATGTTGATATGATACAAGGTGACATATTAGATGATGTTGTATTCAAAAAGATAATAAAAACTGCCGAAGACAATAATTGTGATTTTATAATGGCAACCCCACCATGCCAAGGAATGTCAATCGCAGGGCAGATGAAAGAAAATGACCCCAGGAATAAATTAATAATAAAAGTAACAGAAGCTATACATATACTTAAGCCTAAGTACTTTTTAATAGAAAATGTACCAAATATGCCCAAAACATATATTAATGTTAATAACGAAGATATAAAATTAGATGATTATTTGAATCGAGAGCTGGATGATTTATACAACATCAATATCATAATATTAAATTCAAAAGATTATGGCACACCTCAGTCTAGGAAACGGTCTTTTGTTTTAGGAAGTTTGGTTTCTGAAAAAAACTGGAAACTTCCAATAGCAAAACAAAAAGAAATAACTGTATTTAACAGCATAGGTCATCTTCCTTCATTAGAAGCAGGGGAGACCTCAACGATACCATTTCATAATGCTAAAAAGCACAACGACAGGCATATAATGTGGATGAAAAATACACCAACAGGTAATACAGCATTTCTTAATAAAGTCCATTATCCAAAAAAAGAAACAGGGGTTAGAATAACGGGATTTTCTACTACATATAAGAGAATGAGTTGGGACAAACCGTGTCCAACAATCACGATGGCAAATGGGTCTATATCATCACAAAATAATGTTCATCCTGGTCGGAAAAATGACGATGGAACATATAGCGATGCTAGAGTATTGACACTAAAAGAGATATTTTTATTAACTGGTTTACCAGACGATTGGACACCACCGTCTTTTGCTTCAGAAAACTTGATTAGACAAGTAATAGGTGAAGGGGTTCCCCCTAAGCTAATACAAACATTGTTAAAAGGAATAGTATGATTAGTTCTGGAGAATTGGGGAGGTCAGCTGGATTAGAGTATGAGAAAAAAATAATAGATATCATAAACAACCCCGGTTTGAATCCAGGTCTTTATGATATCATTATTAATGAAATAAAAAAAACATTTGTAATTGATAATGCTGTAATTAAAGCAACTTTAAACAAGACTCATGTAAGTTCTATTTTAAAT
>JAOZKZ010000256.1 GCA_029935075.1 Campylobacterales bacterium | reverse complement strand
GGAGATTTTAAACGAAATTTTACTCTTACAGAAAATATATATACATTTTTATTAGAAAAAAGAATGCAAATAGAAATTTCTAAAGCATCAATCATAAGTAATACAAAAATTATAGATGAAGCACTTACACCGAAAAGCCCTATCAAGCCAAACAAAAAACTTTTAGTTACTTTAGGTTTTATGCTTGGATTGATACTAGGAATTGTTATTGCTATTATTATAGAAATAATGGATAATAAAATACGAAATCTTAATGATATTAAAAAAATTATCAATCTTCCAATATATGGAATTATACCATTATTCAAAAATAAATACTCATTCAAAGAGGCATTTAGAGCACTTCGTACTAATGTCCAATACATCATACCAAAACACAAAAACTGCAAAGTAATCATGGTCTCTTCATCCATACCCAAAGAGGGTAAAACTACAATCTCTTCAGGATTATCCAAGATACTCTCCTTAGCATCTAAAAAAGTCTTAGTAATGGATTTAGATATGAGAAAACCAAGACTATACCAAGAGTTCAAAATGAAAAATGATATAGGGATGAGTAATCTTTTGGTTGAAAAACATTCACTTGATGAAGTGATAACCCCTATCAACGATTATCTAGACTTCCTGCCAGCAGGGCCAGTTGCACCAAACCCAGCGGAGTTGTTAATAAGTTCCAAGTTTAAAACAGTTATGGGTACTTTAATGGATAAGTATGAATATATCATTATAGATACATCACCGATAGGGCTCATCAGTGATGCAAATACACTTCTAGAGTATATAGATCTTATGCTACTTATCATCAGAGCCAATTACACAGAAAAAGGTCTTATCAAAGAATTTGGCAAAATGGTAGAAGAAAAAAATATCCAATCTGTCGGCTTAATCCTAAACGGTGCAACACAAGAGAAAAAATCGGGTTATGGATATGGGTACGGATACGGTTATGAATATGGTGAAGAAAATAATAAAAAAAAGAAAAAGAAAAAAAGCTCCACTTCTTTTAGTTAACTACTGCACCATCCTATCTGCCAGAGTTAGTAGCTCTGGCTCAATTTGATACTTTCCACTATTGATATACTCAATCGAAACAAACTCAAATTTAGAATCTTTAAAAACTATCACTTCATGAGATTTATCATCACTTAAAAGTTTATCCACAGCCATTCTTGAAAATTTAAAAGCCATCAGACGATCATAAACTGTAGGATTTCCTCCTCTTTGAGTGTGTCCAAGGATTGTCACTCTCGCTTGCATGCCAACATCTTCCTCAATCCATTTTGCAACTTTATCGGTGACTTTTGCCCCTTCTGAAACGATACAAAGAGCATAAATTCTCCCATTTTCAATTTGGGATTTTAGCCTATTTCCAAGACTTTTCAAATCATATTTTAGTTCTGGAATGATACATACTTCTGCACCACTTGTCACTGATGAAACAAGTGCAAGGTACCCACAATCTCTCCCCATGGTCTCTATCACAAAAGCTCTTCGAAATGATGATGCAGTATCTCTTATCTGGTCTATTGAGACACGAATCACATTTAAAGCAGTATCTACTCCCAAACAATAATCCGTTCCAAAGATGTCATTGTCAATCGTAGAGGGAACTCCCACAAAATTAACTCTGAAATCTTCGTAAAATTGTCCCATGGCTCGAAATGAACCATCTCCACCTAAAACCACAAGTTTATCAATGCCTAAAGTCTGTAAATTTTCATAAGCAATTTTGCGATATTTATACTCAAAAAATCGTTTTGACCTTGAAGAGCGAAGAATTGTTCCACCACGATGGACAATATTTGATACATCTTGATAAGAGGCTAGTGAGATTTTATTGTCTATTAACCCCTCTAAGCCATCGTAAATGAGATAAGGTTTTTCATCATGCACTAATGCTCTCTCTACAAAAGTTTTAATTGCTGGATTCATCCCTGCACTATCTCCACCTGAACACATAATCGCTATTGCCATGAATTTTCCTTTACATAATTTAACGCTTCTTCTTTATCTACAATTTTACCTTTTATCTGCAACTCATAAATAGTTTTTAATATTTTAGAAAACTGGTCAGAGGGTTTATATCCTAATAAAATTAAATCTCGTCCTTGAAGTAACTCTTTTAGAGCATGTTTATCTACACCTAACCTTTTTGCATCTTCTAATATAGATTTATCTTCACAAATTATTGACAAATCTTTTAAATTTACCTTTGTTGATAATCTTCTAATCTCTATATCATTCAACTCTATCTGCGAAAGCTTTTGACAAGCTGATACTAAGGCCTTTACAGACTTCAAAAGCTCAACCTCATCACTCAAGCGAACAACAAAACTCTCAACCTCATCTTGACCAAGATACAAAGTCAAAACAGCCAATAGAAGTCTAATATTTTTAGGGATTTTATCTATTTTCAAAAAACTATTATCTAACTCTGGAAAATACTTAAGCACACCTAACTCTTTTAAAAGTACAAATCCAATGGATGGTTTTTCTGATTTTAAAAGAAGTTTTTTAAGCTCTTCAAAAACACGCTCTTTTGGCAACTCTTCTAAATCCCCCTGCTCTACCATAGCTGAGCAGAGTTTCTTAGTCTCTTTTGCCATTTCATACTCTAATCTTGCACAAAATTGAACACCACGATAAACACGCAAAGGATCTTCAACAAAAGTTTTATCATCGATATGTCTTAAAACTTTCTCTTTCATATCATTCATGCCATTAAAAGGGTCTAAAAACTCACATCTGTCTATATCATATCCCATTGCATTGATTGTAAAGTCACGCCTTTTAGAAGCTTCCTGAAACTTCATAAATCCATCACTGACTACTTCAAATCCTTTATGCCCTACTCCCGTTTTTCTCTCTCGTCGAGGAAATGCAAAATCATACTCTTTTCCCTTATGGACAAACTTTAAAACACCAAAACTTTTTCCTAC
>JAOZKZ010000255.1 GCA_029935075.1 Campylobacterales bacterium | reverse complement strand
TTATATTCTATTTTAAGACTCTAAATCAACATAAAGCTTTTCTTATGTTGATTTAGAGTCTTAAATCAACATAAGAAAAGCTTTATGTCAAGTTGAGGCTATTAATTGACATAAGAAACACGAAGGAAAAAGAGGAGCTGAACTAGAAAGCCACTACATAAACCTACTTCGTGAACTTGGTCAACAAAAGGGCATCCTTGGGCATATCTTTACCAAGTCGCAAAATAAGATTCAAAATCCTGCCATGTTACATCGTGTCATCAGCATGATTGATACTGAATCTTGGGTTATGATGGGTGCTGATGTCAAGGGTGATATCTATGAAGGGCTTTTGGAGAAAAATGCAGAAGATACCAAAAGTGGTGCTGGACAGTACTTTACACCACGAGCTCTGATCAATGTCATGGTGGCATGCATACAACCAAAACCAGAAAAAACTATCGCTGATCCAGCATGTGGAACAGGTGGTTTTTTTCTTAGTGCTTATGATTTTATCTCTGATTCCAAAAATTATCAACTAGATAAAGAGCAAAAAGCCTTTTTAAAACACAAAACTTTTCATGGCAATGAAATTGTACCAAATACTAGACGCATGTGCCTGATGAATATGTTCTTGCATAACATTGGAGAGATAGACTCCCAACCACTTATCTCTGCCAATGACTCTCTGATAGCCGATGATGGGATGCGGTATGATTATGTACTGGCAAATCCTCCTTTTGGTAAAAAAAGCAGTATGACCTCAACCAATGAAGAGGGAGAGTTAGAAAAGGAAAATTTCACTTACAATAGGCAAGACTTTTGGACATCCACATCCAATAAACAGCTAAATTTTGTACAACACATCCATACTATCCTAAAAGCTACGGGACAAGCGACTATTGTTGTGCCTGATAATGTACTTTTTGAGGGTGGAGCTGGAGAAGTTGTGAGAAAAAAGCTTTTACAAAATACTGACTTGCATACTATTTTAAGATTGCCTACAGGTATATTTTATGCAAATGGCGTGAAAGCAAATGTACTATTTTTTGATAACAAACCTGCATCAAAAGATCCATGGACTAAAGAGATTTGGTATTATGATTATCGAACTAACATCCATCATACTTTGAAGAAAAAACCGATGCGATTTGAGGATTTGAGTGAATTTTTAGAGCTTTACAATCCTGAAAATAGATTTGAGAGATGTGAAACATATTCTGATAAAAAGCCTGATGGAAGATGGAGAAAATTCTCATATGAAGAGATTATTAGCCGAGATAAAACAACTCTTGATATATTTTGGATCAAAGACAAATCCTTGACTGATTTGGACAATCTTCCTAATCCTGATGTTTTAGCTTTAGAAATTGTAAAAAATCTCGAACTAGGATTGGAAAGTTTTAGAAAGATAGTAGTTCAGTTAGACAATTAAATACCATTTTTTACAACTCTTTGCTATAATGCCCAAAAAATTATAGGGGATATAATGAGAAGTGATGAAGTAAAAAAGGGCTATAACAGAGCTCCGCATAGAAGTCTATTTCGTGCGACTGGACTAAAAGATGAGGATTTTGACAAACCATTTATCGGGGTTGCAAACTCTTTTAATGAAGTGATACCGGGGCATTTTTTTCTAAACGAATATGGTGCGATTATCAAAGATGAGATACGAAAAAATGGTTGTGTACCGTTTGAGTTTAACACTATTGGTGTAGATGATGGTATCGCTATGGGGCATGATGGTATGCTTTATTCTCTTCCAAGCCGTGAAATTATCGCAAGTTCTATTGAGACTGTTATGAACGCTCATAAACTAGATGCAATGATATGCATCCCAAACTGTGACAAAATCACTCCTGGTATGATTATGGGAGCTTTGAGGGTAAATGTTCCTACAGTTTTTGTAAGTGGTGGTCCTATGAAGGCTGGGATGCTTAAAGATGGTACGCCTATAGATTTAGCTACTGCATTTGAAGCGGTTGGAGAGTATGAAGCGGGGCAAATTACGGAAGAGAAGCTTATAGAGATAGAGTGTTCAGCATGTCCTAGTGGTGGTTCGTGTTCGGGTATGTTTACGGCAAATAGTATGAATACTTTAATGGAAGCGATGGGAATTGCACTCAAAGGAAACGGTACGATTTTAGCACAAACTCCAGAGAGAGAAGCACTTTTGAGAGTCGCAGCTCGTCGTATCTGTGAAATCGCAAAAGATGAAGCTGAGAGTGAAAGACTTAAGATGCGAAACATTCTCAATGAAAAAGCAGTAAACAACGCATTTGCTGTTGATATGGCGATGGGTGGAAGTTCAAATACTGTGCTTCATATGTTAGCGATTGCTAAAGAAGCTGGAGTTGATTTTAAATTGGCAGACATCAACAACATGAGTAAAAGAGTTTCACATATAGCAAAAATCTCTCCATCTCTAACAACTGTTCATATGGAAGATGTTCACAATGCTGGTGGAGTGAGTGCGGTTATGCATGAGATAACAAAAAGAGGTAACAATGTACTAGAGCTTGACAATCCAACAGTTGAGGGCGAAACGATAGGCGAGAGGATAGCAAACTCAGAAATCCTCGATACAAACATCATCCACACGATAGACAATCCTTACTCAGAAGTTGGTGGACTTGCGATTTTATTTGGAAACCTTGCAAAAGAGGGTGCAGTTGTAAAAACAGCAGGCATAGATGCAAACATGAGAGTGTTTAGCGGAAAAGCTGTCTGTTTTGATTCTCAACAAAAAGCAATAGTTGGGATAACTGGCGGTAAGGTAAAAGCTGGTGATGTTGTTGTTATCAGATATGAAGGACCTCGCGGTGGACCGGGGATGCAAGAGATGCTAGCCCCAACTTCTCTCATCATGGGAATGGGACTTGGCGATAAAGTGGCACTTATTACCGATGGTAGATTTTCTGGAGCAACAAGAGGAGCTAGTATCGGTCATGTTAGCCCAGAAG
>JAOZKZ010000254.1 GCA_029935075.1 Campylobacterales bacterium | reverse complement strand
TCGTATCATACATACTCATACCACTTGTGATAACACCACCTGGAGAGTTTATATAAAGATAGATATCTTTATCAGGATCTTCTGCTTCAAGGAAAAGAAGTTGAGCTACGACTGTAGATGCTACGGCGTCATTTACCTCGCCACTTAACATAATAATTCTATCTTTTAAAAGTCGTGAAAAGATATCATAACTTCTCTCTCCACGACCTGTTTTTTCTACTACTATTGGTACATAACTCATTAAAATCCTTCTATCTATTTTGCGTCAAATAATTTTTTAAACAGTTTATCTTCAACTATTGCCATTTTTACAGCTGGCAGTAAACCTTGCTCTTCGTACTGTTTTATATAAGCTTGTGGATCTTGTCCTGTCTGCAATGCTTCATAATAGATAGTCTGCATCACTTCTTGATCATCAACCACAATCTCTTCTTGTTTTGCTAACTCATCTACGATAAAAGTAAGTTTTACACTATCGCTAGCATCCGCTCTATACTCTTCTCTCTTCTCTTTAGCTGCATCTACATCAGTAGAGTATTTTTTAACATCCTCTTCGCTAAATGAATTAAATGCATTTCTAAATGCCATATCAATCTCTTGCTCTACGATATTTAAAGGTAGATCAATATCATATTTTTTCACTAACGCTTCAACAAAACTTGGTTTTGTCTCTTCCTGATAAACTTTTGCAAGTTTCTCCGCTGTGATTTGCTCTTTTACTTTTGCTTCGAGTAACTCTTTTGTCGGAGCTTCTTCTTCTGGAAGGAACTTCTTTAAAGCCTCTGCATCTAAATCGGTAGGAATCACTTTTTCTTGAATTTCAAGGAGAGTTACTTTAAACAAACTCTCTTTTCCTGCAAGATCTTTCGACTGATACTCTGCTGGAAAAGTTACTGTGATATCTTTCTCTTCATCAGGTTTCATGCCAACCATCTGATCTTCAAAACCTGGGATAAAGTTTCCACTTCCAATTTCAAGGGTATATGCTTTTGCACTTCCACCTTGGAATGGTGTACCATCTACAAAACCTTCAAAATCCATCAATGCAAAATCATCTTTTTTCAAAGCTCTAATTTTGTCAATTTTTTGTGTTGTTGCATTAGATTTAAGCATCTCATTCAGACGCTCTTCAACATCTTTTTTTGCTGCTTTTGGTTTTTTGATATCTGGAATTAACTCTTTATAACCTTCGATTTTAATTTCAGGTCTTGTAGAGATTGAGATTTCAGCATCAATGTTTCCATCTTTTTCATCAAATTTCTTTACAGCTGGCTCACCGATAATTGCAGCAGCATCTAATTTAAGATCGGCAATTCCTTTTTCATAAACTTCTCTAAGTGCATCATTTTTAGCATCTTCTGTAAGTTTACTACCATATCGTGCTTTTACAACATGCGCTGGAACTTTTCCTTTTCTAAAACCATCGATTTTCATATCTTTAGCCGCTGCGTTTGCAAGAACTGTCTCAATTTTTGCAAGAAACTCTTTAGAAATCGTAGCCGTGATCGTGCTATTTGCGCTATCGATTTTCTCTGTTTTAATATTCATACTTTATACCCTTACGATTAAAATTGTCGCCGATTGTATCTAAATTTTGCTTTTTCCTAAATAAAGTATGTTAATATGCGAAAAACACCATAAAGGAAAACTATGAAAATGTACATTTTCTTAATAATTTTAGCACTTATAACTACGGGTTGTATCCCAAAGTATGTAGACCAAGATAAAAAGAGAACAATTGTTAAAGCACCAAAAGTTTCTATACCTTCGCAACCTGAAACTATTATCCAAGCCAAGCCAACTACGCAAATCATTGAACAAGAGCAAATCGTGAGTGAAGTAATTGAAGAGCAAAAAAAATCAACAAGTTATAAAGTCACCATGAAAACTAAAAAGTTTGCCTTTTCAGATACTGGATTTTTAGTAAAATATGAAAATTCAATGCATCTCAATGTTTTAGCCATGGGAAAATCAGTTTTAGATATGAAAATCAAAAAAGATGAAGATGATATCTGTGTTGGTAGTTTGTGTAACACCAAACATGGATTTAACCAAAGTTTTTTAGTAGGAAGTTATCCTGATGGTTTTATAGAGAATGTACTTCAAAGAAAGCCTATATTTGGCGGTAGAGGTCTTACAAAAACTTCAAAAGGATTTGTTCAAAAAATCATCTGTAATACATATGGTATAAAATACCAAGTAACAAACAAAAGTGTCTATTTTAAAGATAAAAAAGGCAACATCCTAATCAAACTAAAAGAGATAAATTAGTGAAGTACATCGGCGCACATGTAAGTGCTAGTGGGGGAGTTTTTAACGCACCGTTAAATGCCAAAGCGATAGGGGCAAAGGCATTTGCACTTTTTACTAAAAATCAGAGACAATGGAAAGCAAAACCACTTGATAGCGAAACAATTGAGCTTTTTAAGAAAAATTTAGAATTAGCAGAAATCTTACCTCGTCATGTACTACCACATGACAGCTATCTTATCAACCTCGGACATCCAGAAGAAGAGAAACGACAAAAATCACTGGATGCTTTTATCGATGAAGTAGAGAGATGCAACCAACTAGGACTTGACAGGCTAAACTTTCACCCCGGAAGCCATCTAAAAAAGATAAGTACTGAACAATGTTTAGAGCGTATTTCAAACAGCATGAATGAGACACTTGAAAAAACGAAAGATGTTATTTTAGTCATCGAAAACACAGCAGGGCAGGGAAGCAATCTAGGATTTGACTTTGCTCATCTTGGATACCTTATAGATAACTCCATCGATAAAAGTAGAGTAGGGGTTTGCATAGATACATGCCACATGTTTACCGCAGGTTATGACATCCGTACCCGTGAAACATATGATAAAACATGGAATGAATTTGATGAAATTATCGGATTTGAATACCTAAAAGGGATGCATATAAACGACTCAAAACCTGAACTTGG
>JAOZKZ010000253.1 GCA_029935075.1 Campylobacterales bacterium | reverse complement strand
AAGTTTCTAAAATTGTTGGGATAGAGTTGTTAGACCATGTGATAGTTTCTAAGGAAGGGTTTTATAGTTTTAGGGATGAGGGAGTGTTGTAAATAACCTTTATGATAAAATCATATTTTTCATAAAAAGGCTACGAAAACTATGAACCATAAAGTCCAAAACCAAACTGTCAATCTCATTTGGAGCATTGCTGATGATATTTTAAGAGATGTCTATACCAGAGGTAAATATCGTGATATCATTCTTCCATTTACAGTACTAAGACGACTTGATGTTTTGCTTGAACCTACAAAAGAAGAGGTTTTAAAAACTTACCAATTTTTACAAGAAAACAAGATTGATGATAAGTCTGCTCTAAGTGGCATTACAAAGTATCCTTTTTACAACTATTCAAACTTTACCTTTGAAAAACTTCTCAACGACCCTGCAAATATCGTCTCAAATCTTGAAAATTATCTCGATGGTTTTAGTGAAAATGTACAAGAGATTATCTCAAAGTTTAAACTACGAAACCAACTCCAAACTATGCAAGAAGCAGGTATCACTTATGCACTCATAGAAAAATACTGTTCAAAAGAGATTAACCTCAGTCCACTTGAGAGTAAAAACAGCAAAGGCGAAAAGCTCCCACCTCTCTCCAATCTTGGCATGGGATATGTTTTTGAAGAGCTTATACGCAAGTTCAATGAAGAGAACAATGAAGAGGCTGGAGAGCATTTTACCCCTAGAGAAATTATAAAGCTTATGACACATATCATGTTTATACCTGTAGCCAAAAATCTAAAAGAACATGCAAACTATCGTATCTACGACCCTGCATGTGGTAGTGGTGGGATGATGACAGAAGCAGAGAGTTTTGTGCAAGAGCTAACCAACAACAAAAGCCAATTTGAACTCTATGGACAAGAGGTAAATCCTGAAACTTATGCAGTTTGTACTTCTGATATGTTGATAAAAGGAGACAACCCTGAAAACATCGCTTATGGCTCTACCCTTTCTAAAGATGGTTTTGGAGATAAGAAGTTTGACTTTATGCTCTCAAATCCTCCCTATGGAAAGAGTTGGAAGATAGACCAAGATGTGATAGTGGGTGAAAAAAAAGAGATACTTGACCACCGTTTTGTAGTTGGTGTTCCGAGATCTAGTGATGGGCAGTTGCTCTTTTTGATGAACATGGTATCAAAGATGAAAAACTCAACTGACTTAGGAAGTCGTATCTCCTCTGTTCATAATGGTTCAGCACTTTTTACAGGAGATGCAGGAAGTGGAGAGAGTGAGATAAGACGCTATATCATCGAAAATGATTATCTTGAAGCGATTATTGGACTGCCTAAAAACATGTTTTACAACACAGGCATCAACACTTATATCTGGATACTAAGCAACAGAAAACCCAAGCAGCGAATGGGAAAAGTACAGCTCATCGATGCAAGTGAACTCTATGTTAAAATGAGAAAATCACTCGGTAGTAAGTCTTATGAGCTCACATCTGAACATATAGATAAACTCACAAACATCTACCTTGATTTTAAAGAGAGTGAGATAAGCAAGATATTTTACAACAGCGACTTTGGCTATCATAAAATCACAGTAGAAAGACCTCTGCGACTCAAAACCCAATTTACAAAAGAAGCGGTTGATAGTTTACGCTATATTGATGTACTTAGAGATGAGATGGCATGGTGTTTTGAAAAGTTTGGCGAAGAGGTCTATGAAGGTTTACAAAAGCATAAAGAGTTGATAGAGAAACACTTTGAAACAAATGAGATAAGCATCACTTCTGCAAACTTGAAAAAACTACTTTTAAATACAACATGGAAAAAACAGTTAACACTTTTAGAAGTTGCAACCAAACTTTATGAGAAGTTTGGCGATGAAGTATTTATGGATTTTAACACATTTAACAAGCTTTTTGATAAAGCTCTTAAAGAGATAAAAATCAAACTAGGAACAAGTGATAAAAAACAGATTATCAATGCCATCAGCCAAAGAGATGAAAATGCCCAAAAAATCATCAAGAAAATAGAAAAAGACAAAACCATCATCTACGAAAGCGATAGTGAACTAAGAGATACAGAAAGCATACCGCTCAAAGAGGATATAGAAGCGTATTTTCAAAGAGAAGTTTTACCACATGTGAGCGATGCATGGATAAACCACTCAAAAACAACGGTAGGTTATGAGATAAGTTTTACAAAATATTTTTACAAGTTTCAACCACTTCGAGAGCTAAGCGAAATAGAAGCAGATATCAAAGCTATCATGGGTGAAACAACAACTCTTTTGGATGAGATATTGTGATGCGTTATCGCAAGTTTGAGGGATATAAGGATAGTGGGGTTGAGTGGTTGGGAGATGTACCTGAGCATTGGGAAGTAAAGAAAGTAAAATACCTTTTTGAAATCAAAAAAAGAATAGCAGGGAAAAAAGGCTATGAAGTTTTGTCAATTACACAACGAGGTATAAAAATCAAAGATATCAATAGTGGTGAAGGACAATTATCCATGGATTATTCAAAATACCAATTTGTAGAAGTTGGTGATTTTGCTATGAATCATATGGATTTATTGACTGGATATGTTGATGTTTCAATACATCATGGTGTAACAAGTCCTGATTATAGAGTTTTTTCAAAAAAAAATAAAAATATATTTACGCAATATGCTTTATACCTTTTTCAAATGGGATATAAAAATAAAATTTTTTATGCTTATGGACAAGGAAGCTCACAATTAGGAAGGTGGCGTTTTTCAGCTAATGAATTTAATAATTTTTTATTTCCACTTCCACCCCTCAAAGAACAAAAAGCCATCGCCAATTTCATCGACAAAAAAACCATACAAATAGACAAACATATCGCCAAACAAGAAAAACTGATAACCCTCCTCAAAGAGCGACGCACAGCGATGATTAACCATTCTGTTACTCATGGATTAAATCCTGATGTGAAATTGAAAGATAGTGGAGTTGAGTGGCTGGG
>JAOZKZ010000252.1 GCA_029935075.1 Campylobacterales bacterium | reverse complement strand
CTTTTTCATTACCCTTTACATGTGCACTCTCATGGACAAATGCCTTTTTAAGTTTATCAGAGTTTAAAATCTCCATCTTAGTATTTCGTATATTTTCCAAAGTTTTAAAATACTCGATATGCTGTTCCCCAATGCTTCCTACTATCGCATACTCATGGTTTAAAAGTTTTGAAATATCATCAATATCACCTTTGAGTCTAGCACCTGCTTCTGCGATATAAAGTTTTGTAGAGACAGGCAAATCGTCATTGATATCTTTGACAAGACCTCCAAGTGTATTTACGCTTCTTGGAGTCATATAGGCATCCATGTAAGGAGAAACAATTTGATGTAGGAAATTTTTAATACTTGTTTTTCCGTAACTTGCTGTAATTGCAACGATTTCAAGCCCCTCCATGGAAGAGAGTTTTTTCTGTGCCTGTTTTTTAAAACCGTTAAATAGCATTTTTTCAAATAAGAAACTAGCCCCAAGAGCAACACCCATCGGAAGTAAAAGTCCATAAACATGGCACTTTTGACTAACCAAACAGAGAATATCTCCAAATATTGTAGCCAGAGCTAAAAATAGGAAAAACCGTTTTACACGAGCTGTGAAAACAAGCTTTTTATCTATGCGTTTGCTCCACATAAAAAGGACAGGAAGTAAGCCAAGATAAAAATAAATCCAAAAATATTTACCTGAAAGATAGTAGGCAAAAATAGGGAGTATAAAGTAAAGAATATGCCATGAGTATCGTTTATGTTTAAAAATAACCCGTTCTAGTTTGTAGTTGTACCATTGTAAATTAGTGATAAGATACCAGCCTAGTATCATCACAAGTGCGAAGTGTGAAAATAGTTCAAATATTTTAAAACTTTCCATTAATAACCTTTTCTATAAATATACTGTGTTTTAAAAAGAAGAAGTGATCTCCCTCTAGTGGATAAAATGTACTGTTATCGATTAAAGATGCAACTTTTTCTCCACTCCAAAGTGGTGTTGCAGTATCTTCTTTGCCCCAAAAAATTAGAGTTTTTCCACTATGTGATGCAAATATATCAGAAAAATCTTCATTTACCACAATCTTAAAAGTTTCATACATGGTTTGACTCATGCCCTCTACATCTTTTGAAGCAAAAAACTTAGATAGTGCATTTCCACCGATATTTTTGAGGAGTTTAAAAAGTTTTATTTTGAAACGAACTGAAAATGGTTTAGGGATAGGAATACCAGAGTTGCTTAAAAGTATTAACAGTTCAGGATTTAAAAGAGTAGCAACTTTTCCACCAAATGAGTGTCCTATGATGATATCTTTTTTGGCATTTATCTCTTTTAAAAACTTCTCTATTACATCTGCATAGCTTTGCGAATTTAAGATATATTCATTGCTACTCTTTCCAAAACCTGGCATATCTATATAAATGTGACGAAATTGAGGTAAGATTTTTGAAAAAGCTTGTTTCATAATCTCTTTATTACTTCCCCAACCATGAAGGATAATCAAATCTTTTTCATTTTTAGGATTTAGAATCTTATAATTGATTTCAAATGTTTGGGAATCCAATTGAACTTTTTTAACTGCCATTTTGCTATACTCCAAATTATGAACAATATTACAAAAATAAAGCTTATTAATTCACTTATCGATGCGGTTACACATTTTTATGATTTGAAACAAAAAGGCAATGAGGGAAACCAAAAGCATCTCAAAGGGTTTTGTGAAGGCATGGCATATACTTTAGTACAGATTAATGCAATTGATTCAGTTGAGGCTAAAAGGATTTTACAAGGTCTTGGCAAACATAGAGAAGGGATTGTAGTTAAAGAGGAAAAAATCGACGAGGAGAAAATTGTAGAGAAAGTTGAAGTAAAAAAAGAAGAAATTAATTCAAATGATTTGGAAATTCCAACAGTTTTTAGAAATAAAAAAGATTCAACTCCAGACAACAGCCTCATCTAGCTCAGGATTATTTTGCAAAATTTGATATGGATTATAATTTATCTTGTAGTTTAATGAATCACACTCTTTAACATAATACCCTAGATAAATCCACTTAAGCTCTCGCTCTTTTGCCATTTCTATCTGTTTATAGATGGAGTAGTTTCCAAGAGAAAACTTATCATAATCCGGGTCATAATAAAAATATATCGCAGAAAGTCCATCATCTAAAAAATCAACCAAATCAACACCTACTAACTTTTCATCTCGAATATAGAGTATCTCTCTTCCGAAAGTTGAAAATCCTTTGGCGTAAAGGTCATAATAAGAGTCAGCATTGACATTATAATAATCCCAACCTTTTTTCAACTGCATGTGTTTGTGATATTTTTCATAAAGATTAAGATGTTCTAATGAAACAGAGGGTTTTCTTAAAATCATTTTCGTGTCACTATTTTTTGCAAGCACTTTTCTTACCGATTTAGAAAATTGAAATTTCTCCACATCTATGCGTAAACTCTCACATTTGTTACATGCATTGCAGTTAGGTCTAGAGTAATAATCTCCAAACCTTCTCCAGCCCCTTCGAATAAGGTCAGAACTCATTTTTTCAGAGCAGTACTTGATATACTTATACTCCATCTTCATGCGTTCATCACCTAAATAGACGCATTTTGACTCTAATGTTGAAAATTCAACAATATCACCGCTTGAAGAGAGAGCTTTTTTCATCTACTAAACTATTCTTTTGTAATCTTGTGCCAACATATCCTGTAACTCATCTGCTAACATATCGCCATCGATACAATTGCTACGCACAATATCATCAAACTGTTTCAAGATATCCATTAAACCTGCTTCAACATCCTTTGGATCTTTTCGTTTTGCAAGCATGGTTTCATAAAAAGAGGATTTTCTTATCAAATCAGCAAGCTCTTTTGTTACCTTTTTTGAATCACAACTCTCATTTTTACAATATCTTGGGTCTTCACACTCCATATCATCATCAAGATCTCTTTTAACACCCCTTATATACTCTTGAATTTTAGCAGAAAAACTAGCATAAGA
>JAOZKZ010000077.1 GCA_029935075.1 Campylobacterales bacterium | reverse complement strand
ACAAAAAGTTTCACTATTTTAACAAAAGGTAGTTTAAGGTCAATTATTTTATTCCGAATTATGGAATAATAGAACAATAATTTAATTCTTTTAGTGCTGAAATCAAATCATTATTGTCGCTATTACATCTATAATCGTAGGTAAAACTAGACGCTATAGGTTGAAAATCATCTTTATATGGTTTATCACTTCCAATATCTAAAGCAAATTTGTAGGCATTTTGATTTGCAAAAAAAGTATAGTCCATCAAGGCATCTAGGGGTTTAAGTATCATCTGTTTCTGTTCATAAGAACCTGAACCCATGGGATAACCATGATTTAGATCTAAATAAACTTGATAATCCCTGTTGTCATCTCCCAAAATAGAGAGCTTATCAAAGATTGTTAGTGCGATTCTAGGATCTGTTGTATTATGTTTATTATATTGTTGCATTACTACTTTTGTATTTTTAGGAAAATTTTTGAAATCCTCTTTGCTCATCTCAAATGCAAACCAAGCATCCATAGCAAACACAAACCTTCCAGCACTACCATATCCATGTTTTGAAAAATAGTCCATTACCTTAAAAGCAATTCCTCCTCCTGAAGAGTGACCAATAACCCCTAACTTACTTTTATCAAAATATCTAGCAACTAAGTTATCATTTAAAACCGCAGATATTCTGCTAATACTCTTATCTGCACTATACTCCATAGGAGACGGGGCATATATCACAGCATACCCCTGACTGGCGATAAAGGTTAATAGTGTTTTATAATTAGAGTAATCTTGCGAGCTCCATCCTGGTGCAAATAACACAATGGGAAGTTTTTCATCTGCTTTAATAATTTTAGGCATATAAAGTGTACTATTTGGGAAACTTTGAATTTCTATCTCTTTATTTAAAGATACACCATAAACTCTCTTTTGGATATCTTTTGGAGTCTCTATGGGTTCTAATTCCGCAATATGGGGCTCTTTAGAACCTTTATCACATCCCATTATCAAGATAGTAATGTATGCAAAAATCACTAATAAAAAAAACTTCATCACTATCTCCTTTAGTCTATATCGGCTACAAAATTTCTTGCGTTAAAAGATATGCTAATATCTTTTTATCAACACTAGAGAGTGCCACTTGATTAATTTTATCCAAACCAAGGTAAATATCATGGCAATCTTCAACATGTAACAAATAGACTTTAGCTTCAAGTTTAAAGTGCGTATATCTCTGTTCTACATTTGTGAAAAACTCTGCATCATTTGAAATCTCATCCACCTCTTCAAATCCCCAAAGTCCGTGTAAAAATCGTCCTTCTCTCTGTTTTAAGTAGAGTTTTTTATTGTGATGACACACCACAATATTTACTTCTCTAGTAGGGACAATTTTACGCTTTTTTTCAGGATATAAAAAACAGTCCTCTTTATATGCTTTGCAAATCATACTAAATGGACATTCATTACATATCGGATTTTTCACCTTACAAATTGTTGCTCCAATATCCATAATCGCCTGATTATAATCATAAGGATTTTCACAATCCAACATCTTAAGTGCGAGTATGCGAAGTTCTTCTTCTTTAGGATTTTTAAGCACATGGATACGACATAAAATCCGCTTGACATTTGCCTCCATAACTGCTAAATTCTGTTTATAAGCAAAGGCACAAATTGCAGATGCAGTATTTTTTCCAATTCCTGGAAGTTCTAAAAGTGCCTCATAGTTTTTGGGAAGTTTCGGCTGGATAATTTGTGCTGTTTTATGAAGATTTTTAGCCCTTGTATAATATCCCAAGCCTTCCCACATTTTTAAAACCTCATCTAAATCTGCATGGGAAAGTGCTTCTAGCGAAGGAAATTTCTCTAAAAATTGAAAATAGTACCGCTCCAAAACTGTCTTAACCTGAGTTTGCTGAAGCATCACTTCACTGATATAAATATGATAAGGGTCATCAGTATTACGCCATGGTAAATCTTTTCTTTCATTTTTAGCATACCAAGCATGTAACTTTTTATGTACCAATTGTCACACCATAAAGAATCATATCATCACTCTGTAAAAAAGCTTTGGTCTCATCATCATAATAAGCCCCAATACCGCTACATCCAATTTTTAAATACTCACTTGCTAAATAAAGACGATGCCCAATAATTCCTGCTTTTTGATAAGCACTTTGATAGTTTTTTGCTCCTGTTGTCAAGAAAAAAGTAACCGCACTCTGTGAACCCAGTGCTTGTTCTAAACAAAGATATCCAGCCTGTTTTCGAAAATCTCCCTCTTTTAAATATTTACCATCCAAATACAGACCACGCTTCACACCCTCTACAGCGTTAACAATGCAATAGAGTTGAACTTCCTCATCACAATCACTCATAACAGGTTTGAGTGCAATCTCTAAAATCGCTTCATAAGAGGCTTTGGTAATTGTCGAAGTGGTAAACTCACGAATTGAGCGTCTTTTAAAAATCGTCTCTTCAAATATCTCTTTGTGAAATGAGAACTCCCAAAAGGTATATTTGCTTTTGCATGAGGATAATTCTAATGAGTCTTGATACGCTTTTTCAATCATCTCATTTCGCTCATACTTTGGATTGATATCTTCTAGTTGCATGTTAAAAGTCTCTATACGCTCTTTTTTAGGAATACCCAATATCCCCGAAGCGAGGAAAAACTCTTGCTCCCCAAACCCAAATGCTTCATTTAACTGCATCTTATCAAAACGATATCGAATCACACAGGCATGGTCATAAAGATAACTACTCGCCTCCATAGCACCTAGTGCATGCCCACAATCAAGTAGACAATAGCGAAATCCTCTATGTTTATATTTCCATGAAGAGCGATAATAAATCGTAGAGTATAAAACGATTAAACCTTTTATCGCACGATTATCCTCATAAGCTGACTCAATACCGTCTCCATCAAGTTCATACAAAAGTTTTACCGAACTATTTGCTACATCAAAATGATAAATCCCATCTTTAAAACCCTCCACTTCACGAGCCTGAAAATAAATTTCAACGGGGAACAATGCTCCAGCACTTGGAAGCGTTCTTAGATAATATTCATTGCTTGGATAAGTTTTTTTATCGGTTATCCCACCCAATCGATAGATAAAATTATGCAGGTCAGATTTTCCATCAAGCTTTATAATATCTTCAAATTTGTTGTATATTTTTAAGGCTGATGGTTGCGTGTTCCAATCCAAATAATTTGGTGAATTTCTGATAGATTCATACGAATGCTTAGTCCCTTCATGGTACTCAAACGACATAAAGTAAAACCATAAAATAGTGAGAAATACTCCCACCTAAAACAAAAAAATGCCAAATGGTATGATAATATGGTAGATGATCTTTGATATAAAAAATAATTCCAAAAGTATAAAATAGCCCTCCTGCCAAGAGTAACCATAAACCACCAACATCCATATTCTCTATCATCGGTTGTGTCGCTACCACGATAAGCCAGCCCATGATGACATATAAAACCAAAGAGAGTTTTTCAAACTGCCCAGGATAAGCAAATTTCATATAAATACCAAAAATTGCTATTGTCCAATTAATCGCAAAGATACTCCAACCCCAAGCACCACCCAAAGTAAGCAATGTAATCGGCGTATAAGTTCCTGCTATCAAAAAGTATATAGAAGCATGGTCAAACTGTTGAAAGATTTTTTTAATTTTATGATGAGAAATAGCATGATAAAGTGTTGATGAACCATACATGATGATAAGCGTAGTACTAAAGATTGCAACACTCACAATCGCCAAAGCAGACCCCTGTAAAGTAGCAAAAGCAACCAATACCGCTAACCCAGCAATACTAAGTGCCAAACCCACACCATGTGTAGTCGCATGCCATATCTCTTCACTGATTGAGAATTCATTGATCTTGGTATTCATAACAAAACCTTATTTTAGATTGTGTCATGATAACAAAACTAAGATAATCGACTTACTATTTCCAAATAATCTTTATCTTCAGGTTTTATATACCCATGACGAACCAAAAAATCAATAATGACAAGATTACAATTGAGCTTAAATTCATCGCTAGTTTTTACAATTTCAGCAACCTCTTCTATATCCATCAGATAAAACTCCTCCACCTCATCATCATTGCATTTTGGCACAAAATCCTCAGGAAGAAGCAAATCATAACAGTAAAGTATATCCTCACTCCCACCCAATCTATAATCATGCTTATAACGCACAACTCCTACACTTTTGGCATGTTCAGCAAGTTCTTTTTTGATATTTGCCTCCTCCATGCACTCTTTATAAAGATTCTCCTCCAAAGAGATACCATAAGGCAAACCACCTGCAACGATATGGTCTAACTTCCCAGCATAAAAACCTTTTTGTAAAGAGCGTCTTGCAATCCACATCTTAAGTCCAGTATTAGTTTTGACATAGCCATTGAGATGTTGTCCAAACCCAAGCCCACCAAAAATCGAAAAGATACTACGATCAATTAGACAAAAAGCAGCGGAAGAAGGAGTCTCTTGAATGGCATATGATTCATTCATAAAAATATTTGAAACTTTATCTTTATAAGCTTTTTTTCCAAACTCTTCCATGGCTTTACTTCTGCTCTCAAATGTCGAATAAACACTCGTAAATGAAACCTCATTACTGTTTTTGACAAAAAAACCACTCTCTAGTACATAAGATGTAAGTTCATTATGAATCCACCCCACATGAGTACCATCTATCACAAAAGCTATTTTATTTTCAGTTGTAAAATCATTGCATTTTTTTATATGTCTTAAATAGCCCATCATATTCCCTTTAATTCTATCTCTACAATTTCACTATCAGCAAATATCCGAATAGCAGGTCCCCAAAATCCAGCACCATTTGAGACAAATATCTGTGTATCTTCATCATGTTGATATAATCCACTAAGGTAAGGTTGATCCAAAAGCACCAACAGCCCAAATGGAAAGATTTGCCCACCATGGGTATGACCTGAGAGGATGAGATCGGGCTTATAAGCTTCCAACTCTTTTACCATCTTTGGCTGATGTGCTAAAACAATAGTTGGCAGAGTTTGATCAACCATTTTAAAAGCTTTTGGCAAATCAGGTTCTAAAAGTCCTATCCTACTTCCAAAATGATCATTTAAACCAACTAAATTGAAATCATCTTCAATTACAACGGATTCATTTTCTAAAATTGTAATATTTAGTGTTCTGATATACTCCATAGTTTCTATTGGGTCATGGAAGTACTCATGGTTGCCCAATACAAAATAAGTCCCATGTTTTGAGCGAAGATTTTTCAAAGGTGCTAAATCTTCTTCAATTCTTTCAACCCCCGTATCCACAAGATCACCAGTAATGACAATCAAGTCAGCTTCTAGATCATTGACCCTCTGCACCAATCTCTCTACAAAATCTTTCTTAATTGTATTCCCCACATGTACATCACTTAACTGAACGATTTTAAAACCATCTTGTTTAAAATTCTTTATCTTTATAGATAAACGCCTAAGAATTGGCTCTTTAAGTCCATTGATAATACCTTTGAAAAGATAAGAAATAGTCAAAATCAAAAAAGTCACATCAAATGCAACTTTCATAAATCTCCGACGACTCTTTTGAAATGGAACATTGGCAAATGAAGCATGCAATAAATCATAAATAAGTGCGGCAATAAATAGTATAAAAAGTACGCCTATCGCATAAGAAAATACCAACAGAACTTTTTGATTATAAATATCGTAGCGTCTGGCAGAGAGAAAAAGTAAGATAAAAATCATAAGTAGATATAAAAAATATCGTACCACTCTTTTATAAGCTTGAAGAAATGAGAGTTTTGATAAAAATCGTCTGTAACTATAGATATTCATCGCAATAAACAGAGCGATAAATATCGTAAAAAAAACTATTTTAATCATCAGCCATACCCTTTCTAATTGAGAAAGGGTATCACAATTTTAAGGCATTTTCGCCATTTTTTTATAATCTATTGCCTTTGCATAGGTAACTAAATCTTCTCTAGATATTTTAGTCCCTTCTATCGTAACCATAAATCGTTTGGCTACAACGATTTTGATATCGCCTTTCTCACTCTCTTTATCATACTTTACAATCGCTTTTTGACGATTGATACGCTCTAATTTACCACCATCTGATGTCGCAAACATCGGATTTGTAAAAAGCCCCATCATCCCTTGAAGCACAGGAGAATCAGCCATGATAGAAATAGTGACCCGACCTTTATCTTTTTTATAGATTCTCTCAGTTGAAAGACCTCCACCAAACATAGCCGCACCAGCAGTTTGGCTAGTTGCATCTTTTGCAGTCCAACCCTCCAATGGTTTTGGCAGATAATTTTGAAGTCCTTCACTCTTTTTCTGCTTGATAAGCTCTAAAGCGTAGTTTAAATCTTCAACAGCCGTAGAAAACTCACCACTCTCATATGATTTTAAAGCCTCAGCTATGGTCTCAGTAACATCATCTGCATGCACAGAAACACCTAGTGAAATCAAAAGTATTGGAATAAGACTCATCTTTTTAAAATTATTTATATTAAACATAACACAGCTCCTTATTTAAGTTTATATCTCTAATGTAATTATAAGATAATTTGTGTGAAGTAGATATTAAATTAGTAAGTAATCTAAAACTTTCTCTTTCCATTCTTTAATTTAATATTTAACTAGTTAAGATTAAATATATTTAATTTAAAAGGATAAAAATTGATCAAAAAAAATATTTTAACAGTTACAACAATACTTTCATTGGTACTTATTGGATGTGGAAGTGATGATACTACTGACCCCTTTGAGGATAAAGTAACATTTAAAAGTGCAGGTACTTACAACATGATGGATTATATAGTTGGTGAAACCACTAAATCATATAACTATGTTGTTAAAGATTATGAAGATGAAAAAGGTGACAAAAAATATCCAGATCCACAAGAGAGTGATATGACAACAACTTATACACTTAATGGTCAAACAGTCAATGTACTTGAGGATAGCTTCTTAGACCGCACATTAACACCATCAACTGACAGAATTACTTTAGTAGATGTTGCGGATGATGGAAATACAACTATGCTACTAAGTAAATTTGCTGATAAAGGAGATCAAATCGCAAATCTTTCTCAAACAGCAAATGATATCAAGAATAATTCGGTATGCAAAGTTACACGACATCTTGATACTAAAGAGGTAAGAGGGAAATCTTATTCAGATGTCTTAGAAGTTACGTGTCAATATAAGGTAGAATTTCAAGGAACTGGAAACACTCAAGGAATAAATAAAATTATGACAGGAAATGATACAAGTTTTTATGCAAAATTAATAGGGTTAATTTCTTCAAAAAACGAATCTTGTACTGAAACCATTGTAAATAACAATAAAACAAAACAGTGTGAAAAACAACTTTTAGATATCTCTACAATAAACTAATCGCAAAATATGCAAAGACTTATCTAAGTTTTTGCATATAAGCATATTCTAAACTATCCATTGCTTGTTCCAAAACAACTCTCGGCACTGCAAAGTTCAACCGCATGAACCCCTCTCCACCTTTACCGAAACTTTTCCCAGTGTTTAGTCCAAGTTTTGCTTCTTTGGTAAAAAATACTTCTAATTTTTTATCATCTAAATTTAAAGATTTACAATCTAACCAAAGTAAAAAAGTAGATTCTATTGGCATTGCTTTAATATCAGGCATTTTGAATAATCTACTCTTAATATATTCCAAATTTTCCCTCAGATATACCAATAATTCATCTAACCAATTATCACTCCCAGTATAAGCTGCCACAGTTGCACTAAGCGATATTGGTGTTGGTTGTGTCAATGAGTATCGTTTAAAGATCTCGTGAAACCTTCGCCTAAGGGAGCTGTTTTCTACGATAGCATAAGCACTTACAATTCCTGCAATATTAAAAGTTTTTGACGGAGCATTTAGGGTGACGGTAATATTCTTTGCATCTTCAATTGTCGCCATCGGAATATGACAATTGCCCTCATAAACAAGGTCGGAATGAACCTCATCACTAATGATATGCACACCGTTTTCTTTACAGATGCGAGCTAATTTCTCAAGCTCATCCTTTTTCCAAACTCGTCCAGTTGGATTATGTGGAGAACAAAACAGAAACAGTTTTGCCACTTTTGCTTTTTCTTCAAAATCCTCAAAATCTATCTCATATCTACCATCTACAATTTTTAACTCATTTTCCAAAAGCTTTCGCCCATGATTTTTTGCAGCATAATAAAACGGCGGATAAATTGGAGGCTGAATGATAATCCCATCACCCTCTTTTGTTAACGCTTCAACAGATAAATTTAACCCCGTTACGATAGCATTTATCGGAGCAATCCACTCTTTTTCTATCTGCCAACCATGAGCCTTACGCATCCAACCAACAATCGCATCAAAATAAGCATCATAATAACCCGTATATCCATAAATAGGATGTTTCACTCTCTCCATAAGTGCAGACTGTATTGCAGGTGAGCTTGGCAAATCCATATCAGCAACCCAAAGAGGAAGAACATCTTTAGTACCAAATTTTATAATTCTACTTTCATACTTTTCGGTATAAGTTCCCTCTCTGGAGATTGGTTTATCAAAATTCACTTTTTCTCCCAAACACTCATCTGTGCTACTGTATGTTGATATTTTCTGGCAGTCTCACGGATAACAAACGGTACATCTTTAGTATGTATCAATTTAAAATTCTTTCCAAGTACCTCTTTTAATCCGTCTAAAGTCGTAAAATTTTCGCCATCTTTTTTATAACCACCAAGCCAATCCTCTTTTGGGGTAAACTCTTCAAGCCATGTGTAAGGACTTGTCATGATAAACATTCCACCCTCATTGAGTCTTCCATGAATATCTTCTAAAAACTTTTTCGGATTATAAAGTCTATCTATTAAATTGCCTGCAAAAATTAGGTCATACTCTTGATAAAGTGGTTTTAAGTTACATGCATCAGCTTGTTGAAATATTACCTTTTCTGCCTCTTTTTCCAAATCCAACTCTTTTAATGCAACATTTTTATATTCAACGATTTCACCCTCTATCGGAACAGTAAATCCTATAGCTCCCTGCTCTTTCATCCGAGTGGCAAGACCGATAAATCGTGCAGTAAAATCAAGTCCCGTTACTTCATCAAACTCTCGTGCCAATTCAAAACTACTTCGCCCTATCGCGCATCCGATATCTAACGCTCTCTTTTTCGATTTATCTTTCATATATTCTAAACAGAGTTTCGCACAAATTTGTGGATAATTTTCAACTCCAAGATAACTCTCACCCCAGCCAAACTCAGCATACTGACTGATTAATGAATCACTTTCATAAATATTTCCTTTTGACAACTCCTCATAACCACTCTCAACATATCTAAATCCTACATGCTGAAAAAAGTGTCGTCTAAATGCATAACGAGCAGATAAGAGCATCTCATTTCCAGTTGATATCCATGAGCCACCTTTCATCAAATTATGTTGTGTGTCAAATGTCGGCGTAGTAAAATCATCATAAATAGGATGTACTTTAAAACCCTCAAATGGATAAATCGGTGTTTCACTCCATTGCCAAACATTTCCAACAACATCGTAAAACTCTCCATGAGAAAACCTATCAACTGGTACGGTAGAGGCAAAATGCTCTAAATTTATATTGCTCTGTTTTATTTCACTTACCTCAACCAAACGATACCACTCATCTTCAGTAGGAAGTCGTAAGTTTTTATCCTCTTTCAGACTAAGCCAATTGCAGTAAGCTTTTGCCTCTAGATAGTTCACTTCTACTGGATGA
>JAOZKZ010000251.1 GCA_029935075.1 Campylobacterales bacterium | reverse complement strand
TATTTTCTTGATCTTTTTCATCAAACACTACAAAACAACGCATATCTTGTGGGCGTGGACCTATGACACTCATGTCCCCTTTTAAGATATTAATCAGCTGTGGAAGCTCATTGATCTTTGATTTTCTCAAAAATTTTCCAAAAGGTAAAACTCTTGAGTCACCTTGTACTGTTATCGTACCAGTTCCTAGATTTGGACTATCTTTTAGCATAGTAGCAAACTTCAAAAGACCAAACATCTTTCCACCTTTGCCAATTCTTTGCTGAATAAAAAACACCTCACCCTCACCTGTAAACTTAAGTATTATCATAACAGGTATTAACAATGGAGCCAATACTATCAATGCTAACCCTGAAAAAAATATATCAAAAAATCTCTGCATCTTACATCCTACCGTCTAAATATTTACCCGTCTCTTTGTGCCCAAAATCAGGAATCATTCTAAAAAACAGTTTAACGATTTCTTCTTTAGTCCAAGCTTTATTTTCTTTTAGATTTATTATAGTATTTATAAAGTATTCTAATTTTTCTTCATCAAATTCTGCTTCATTTTTGATAATACCAAGATTTTCAAATCTCTCCAAATCTAAAGTTTCATTATCCGTAAAAAACTCTTCAAAGTCCTTTTCACCAGTTGTATCACTCTTAAAAAAGTAACATGGCCATTTCCCCTCATTAGGTAAAGTTTCAGCCAATTTTCTAGCCTCCTCTTCACTTTCACAAAGATATGGTTCGTATCCGATATTTTTAAGATATTTTATTGCAATATCTGCAAAAGTAATTAGATGCAGTTTATCACTAAGTTTTGGAAAAAAGATATCACGATTTTCTCCAAGAAGACATGACATCAGACACAACTCCCCAGACTCTTTTGGTGTAACAAAATATCGTCTCACATCACTTGGAGCAGAGATAGGTTGTCTCTTTTGTATACGCTGGTTAAACCCATGCAGCAACGAACCATCTGAAAAAGCTACATTTGCAAATCTTGCTGTAGAGATTGGCATTTCTAAGCTTCGTCTCATCAAAAACATCTCCATAATACGTTTAGATGCACCCATCATATTTACAGGGTTTGCAGCTTTATCCGTAGAGACACAGAAGTATTTTTTAGAACCATTTTCGATTGACTGTAAAACAGTTTTATCAGTATTTTCGATATTTACCTCGATAAGACGCATAAGTGTAAAGGGGTCTTTTTCACTTCGTACATGTTTGAGTGCTGAAAGATTTAAAACATAATCATACTTACCATCATTTTTGATAAAAGCATCATATTGGATACTCCCAATATCTAGAGCAAAAGTTGCAAACTCTCCATCTATATAACCAAGTGAGCTTCGAATATCTCGTACAAGTTCTACCATGTTGTTTTCACTTATATCCACAACATGAAGCTTTTTAGGATTTCTCTTAAATATCTCTTTTGTTACAGCTTGACCGATAGAACCAGCTCCCCCGATAACTAAAAATGATGAAGAAGAGACTTTTTCGCTAAGTTCTTTTTCATGGGTCTTTATATCGTCTTCAAAAAGTTCGGAGTCTCTTCCGATAAGGGATAGTATATTCATTACTTTACTGCCTTTATTTAATAGTTTATATTATATCGACATTTTATGAATAATATTTAATTTTTAAGAGTAAAAGTTGTCAATACAAAAATCCAAACAACCAAAGTGGTATTTTATTGCCAAATCCCACCTCAATATCATCAGAAACAATATAGCTATTTTCAATATCTTTAATCTGCTTAAAGCTTTTATTTTTACCGCCAACTTCTACTATATATTTACCATCAACTATAAAATCACCTTTTTTTGATACAACAACTGTATGCTTTGCATTTTGAACTAATGCCACAAAAAAACTTTCTCTCAAAGTTCCTATATCGGGATTTTGACAAAGAGAATGAAAAATATTTGGATTATCAAGATAAATTTTTTCTGGTTTTTTTATGATAGTTTCACCTCTACTATTCGCTGAAATCATCCTTATAATTCTTCCCCGTTGCAAAGCATCCAAATATGTATATAGTGTTTTTGGATCCACTTCTACCGCATTTGATAGTGATGTTATATTTGGTTTATATGGTACTGATATGCAAAGCATAGTAAGAATTTTTTTAATATTTCTCAATTTTTTAGGGTCTATACTATATATCTTTAATAAATCTACATCTATAGTTTTATTTATCGCTTCATATAGTTTTATCTTTGATGTCTCTTTATCTTCTAAATAAAATGGATAAAAACCATATCGCAAATACTCTTTAAAATATTTTAATGGCTTTATCTCAGATATAAGTCCTGATGCAAACCCAGTATGTGAAGTCATCAACTCTTCAAAAGTAATTTTATCAAACTTTTGATTTGTCTCTATCTCTAAAAACTCTCTAAAAGACAAAGTTGGCAAGATGTACTTTAATGCACGTCTGCTCAAATCAGCACTATCAAGATGAAGTGCAGATGACCCAGAAAAGATAATATTAATCTCTAAAAAATCCCATATTGTTTTTAAATCATTGGCAAAATTGGGTTGGTTGTGCACCTCATCTAAAACTAAAAGTTTTCCACCCATCGCAGAAAACTCACGAGCAATATCGAGTATAGTAGTAGAACTCATAAGGGGATGATCTACACTTATATACAACATCTCATTTAAGTCATAATCCTGTTTTTTCATAAACTGCAACAACAAGGTAGTCTTACCAACACCTTTTGCTCCTACGATACCAATTATCTTATTTTTTAAATTTATCTCATATAACAAATCTCTTTCATAAGATGGAGTTTGTTTTGATAAAAATAGAGCAGAATACTCTTTTAGTGACTCTAAAACTGACATTTTATACCTTTATGGTAGTTATTAGGGAGTATGCTACCATAAATAATATATAAACTAAGGAATACATTACTTGGTTGTTCTATATGCTAACTGAAACTATACACTTTAGCGTGAGACTATCTATTTAATTTTTAAGATAAAAACTCTTCTATTG
>JAOZKZ010000250.1 GCA_029935075.1 Campylobacterales bacterium | reverse complement strand
GAAGTGGTGATGTTATCCCTAAAATTATTAAAGTCCAAGAGCAATTTAGAGATGGCTCACAACGAAAAATAGAACGACCTACTAATTGTCCAGTTTGTGAAAAAGAGTTACTAGATGAGGGGATACTGATAAAGTGTCAAAACTTGGAGTGTAGTGCTAGAGTTGTAAATTCTATCAAATATTTTGCCAGTCGAAAGTGTCTAAATATCGATGGCTTAGGTGGGAAAATAGTTGAAAAGCTTCATAGTGAGGGGTTGGTTAAAAGTGTACTAGACCTTTTTTCGCTGAAAGAAGAAGAACTTTTAAAGCTTGAGGGTTTTAAAGAGAAAAGAGTGCAAAATTTACTTGAATCCATAGAGAAAACAAAAGGTAGTTCGTGTTCTAGAGTTATAAATTCTCTAGGCATGGAGCATGTTGGTGAAGTAGGGAGTAAGAAACTTTGTGAAGCTTTTGGTTTGGATTTTGTTAAAGCTAATAAAGAAGCTTTGGTGGAGTTAGAGGGGTTTGGTGAAGAGATGGCAGAGTCAGTATTGGAGTTTGTTCGTGTAAATGAAGAGATGATAATGCAACTGTTTGAGAAGATAGAGCCAACAGTTGAAAAGAAAATAGAAGCCAAAGAGAACCCATTTAAAGATAAAGTTGTTGTTTTAACAGGTAGCATGAGCCAAAGTCGTGGAGAGATAAAAGAGATGCTAGAAACTCTGGGAGCAAAAGTAACTGGTTCAGTTTCTAAAAAGAGTGATTTTGTCATTTATGGAGAAGATGCAGGAACTAAATACGACAAAGCTATCACACTTGGAGTTAAAACATTAACAGAAAATGAGATGCAAGGGATGTTATAACCATGGATTTTTGGATTGAACTTTTAAAATTAATTTTCATTTTGACCTATTTAGTGATAGGATTTATCATCGCTTTTGAGTCAATTTTATGTATGGGTGGTTCAGAGATGGCGATAGGCTGGGTTAGGAAACGATATAAACTTAAGGGTTTTATGTTTAGCACTTATGTCTTTTTCCCGATGCTTGTTTTAGCATATCTATTTTTGGAAGTTATACCTTATTATACAGGCATGACTAAAACACTTGTAAAGTTTGATATATCAGAGATGCTTTATCGTGTTTTCAAAGATGAGAGTGATAAGTGTGATGATTAGAGGTTTTGTTCAAACTTTTTAAATTTACTAATCTCTTCTTCTGTTAAATCTATCTCCCATAAAACAGTTGTCGCTCTAAAATCTCTCGATGGATAAGTGATACCCTCATGGTTAAAATAGTGTTCATATCTATTAACCAAAGCATAAGGAATTTCAAAAGAGATAGGAAATCTCTTCTTATATACTTTAAACTCAGCAGATTTGATAACCTCTTTTGCTCCAGATCCATAACCTCGAATCATGCCACCAGTACCAAGCTTTGTCCCTCCAAAATATCGTACAGTGATAAGGGCACTATTTATAATTTCTTCTCCACGAAGCACACTTAGCGTTGGAGCACCAGCACAACCTTTTGGTTCTCCGTCATCGCTGGAGTTTTCTACTATTTGGTCAAATTCATTTAGTTTTCTATAGGCATAGACAACATGTGAGGCTTTTGGATGTTCAGTTTTTAAGGATTTTATGAGAGAGTCAAATTCAGATATTGGAGTGAGGTATGAGATAAAAATTGATTTTTTTACCTCATACCTTTGTGAATATGTTTTGGTTACAAGTTGCATCTATACTTTTTTAAAAGCTCGCTTAGGAAAAGAGAAAGCGATAATCGCAGCCACTAAAGCTATGATATAGTACAGATAGTTTGGAATTGGCACTGGGTCTCCAGCTGCATAAGAGTGCATACCAGATAAATAATAATTAACACCCACAAATGTCATAATAATGACCGAATAAGCCACAGTAGATGCAACCCCATACCAATACTCATAATTCTTCTTTATCGCTGGCACAAAGCGAATATGAAGCACTACGACATAAACAAGTATCGATATCCAAGCCCAAGTCTCTTTTGGATCCCAACCCCAATATCTTCCCCATGATTCATTTGCCCAAACACCACCTAAAAAGTTTCCTATGGTTAACATGGAGATTCCAAGTATCGCTGTCATTTCGTTTATTCTTGTAGCTTCAGTTATGCTTCTTTGTAAATCTGCTCTTTTATCACTTTTGAAGATAAATAAAATGAGAGTAAAAAATCCTAAAATCATACTAAGTCCCAAGAATCCATAACTAGCTGTAATGATAGATACATGGATATTTAGCCAGTATGATTTTAAAACTGGTACAAGGTTTGTGATTTGCGGATCCATCTCATTTATAAAAGTAGCTCCGAGAGTGATACCTGTGATAATTCCTGTTAATGCAGGAGCGATTAGAGAATATCTAGCAAACACAATTCCAGCTAATCCCATCGACCATGCAACATACAACATGGCTTCATAAGCATTTGACCATGGTGCATGTCCTCCGATATACCATCTTGCTGCAAGTCCTAAAGTGTGAAGGACAAAAGCGATGGTTATAATCGCAAGAACTATCTTAGATGCTTTTTGTATATTTAGTTTTGGTTTTAACATCTTTGTCATGATGATTCCAAGAAGTGCGATACCTGAAAACAGATAGACTAAAATCAGCTTATTAAAAAGTGAGATTCGTTTGAAAAACTTTTCTGCATCTAATTTGCTTTGGCTTGGTATTATATCTGATGCTACTTTTCGTTGATATTGGCTGATAAGACCCAATGCTTCATCTGCTTTTTGCCAATCGTTTGATTTTTGACTTTCAGCTATTTGGTCAAAATAGTGGATAAAAAGATTTCGTATCATGTCACTATCTTTTTGTTCAAAATTGCTTATTGCATCTTTTACCGAATACCATTTTTGAGTTTCGTCATTTGGTTTTGGTACAATTTTCATCAAATCGCCTGTGAAAATCATATAAGAGATATTTAGCCTCTCATCAGTTTTTATAATCTCCCTATCAAATTGATTTCTTTGAATTGGGCGTTTTT